>NZ_DJDV01000022.1:0-36043 GCF_002431195.1 Sphingobium sp. UBA5915
TGCTGGCCGCTCGACGTGCTGAACGTACCGGTGGCGGCGCCCGTTGATCCCTGAAGCGACGGCAACTGTGCGATCGTGTTGAACACATTGGGCTGCGCGTTATTGGCGATCTGCTCCTCGCCGATCACGGTTGTGGGCGTGGGCGCGGTGAAGCCGCTCGTCGTGATACGCGATCCGGTGACTACGATATCCGCCGCTCTCTGCTCGGACGTGGTTTCAGCTTCGTCCTGGGGAGCGACGTCGGCGACGGCCTGTGCGTGCGCCAGGCTCGACAAAGCCATGAACGTTACCGCTACCAGACTTGCGCCCATGCGATGGCGACTGATGGACTTCCTCACCTTCCTTGATCCTTCCCTCTGTCAGCCGCCCTCCCAGGGTCGGCCTCGCCTTGTGCGGCGATTATCGGTGTTCCTATCGCAGCTGCGGTTCCAGGGCACTTACGACATAGGTCGTAGACGCCCCGAAAGCGCCTGATTTCATGGCTTTGCCGCGTACAGCGCGTGATGCGTCAGGATGAAAAGCGTTCGCTTGTCCGGGCCGCCGAACAGGATCTGAAGTGGACGATCGGGCACATCGATCCGACCCATCTCCGCGCCGTCGGGACCGTAGACAAAAATCTGTCCATTGGCGACAAAGACGCGCCCCTGTCCGTCCACCGCAACGCTTTCCCCGCCGCGATTGGCGAAGGGCTTGAGGTCCACAAGCGCCCCACCCTTTCCGATGGCCCCGCTATAGGTGACATTTTCGGATGCGTTCGTCACGGATATCCGCTCACCCATTTTCCCACTGACAAAGCCGTTCGCATTGAGCCCGTCGGACCAGCGCCAACCGGTGTGATCGATCGGCCCTTGCTGCCACACGCGAAAAGCCGGCAGCGCCAGGCTGCCGTCGGGGGACACATATTCCTGTGCCTTGGGCGTGCCGACGTCGCGCGCGAACATTTCGGCCAAAGTCGTGAACTCGTAGCTTTTGTGATCGAGCTGATCGCGAAATTCGCCATTATTCCACCAGTTGACTGGCAGCAGCGTGCGCTTCCGGGCGGCAGCCCGAACCGGGGTCGGCTGGATGAGCGTCAGCTGGTCGAGCGGCCCTTCGGGATCTATCGAATAGACTCCGGCCTTAGGACCGAGCGAAGAGAGCACGAGCAGGTGGTCCGATGCGTCCACCGCCAGATTGACCGGATCGAGCGCCTGGTCACGGACGATCTCCAGTCCCTTCGCCTCGCTCCAGCGGTGGATGCGCTGGAACCGCCGGTCGATGAAATAAAGCGCTCCCTTCGTGTCCACCGAGGCCCCGGAAATGGACCAGAAGCCATCTTCCAGCTTCTCGACCGGCACCATGCTCGCAGTAGGTGTCGGAATCGTCCGGCCGGCCGCGCCGATGTCGAGCTTGGCGAACTCCCGCTCCCGCACGAACAATTTACGGGACACATCCTCGATCGCGTTGTCGAACGGATATTTGCTCGCACGCAGGAACGTTCCGCACCCTTCATCGTCGCAGGTCGCATAGCCGCTTTCGGCATTCACATGGACATTGCGGAAACGAATGTCGCTGGAGTTATACAGCTTCACCGCGCTCTTTTCGGGCGCATAGGTGCGGGTGACGCGATAGCCGTGATAATTGGCGAACAGCAGATTTTTCGAATTGCGGATGTCGAGCGAAACGGCATCCGGCCCATCGCCCACTTCCTGCTCAGTCTGGGGCGCCAGAAATTCCCAGTTCTGCACATTGTCGAGCACGAACTCATTGCGGGCATGATGTTCGACCGACATTTCATAGACATGACCGGGCGTGCTGGTATCGCTGATGTAGAAGCCGGCCTGGGCAAAGCTGTTGGGGCTCCAGACGTCTGCAAATGTTCCCCCGCCCCCATCCGTTACCCAGATGCTGGGATATTGCGCATCCAGCCGATGGTCTGTCACGGGGTCGCCGGTATGCACCGTCAATGATCCCAGCATCTTGCCATCGGCGGTGGGCGTGCCGCCCCCGCCCATGATCTTGACGTCCTCTACCAGGCTTTTTTCGCCCGACCGCCACAAAAGGGCCGACGCACGCGGATTGACGCGGCCCGTGAACAACCCCAGTCCCGACAGGATATTGTCCCCGCCCTTGCGGCTCTCCAGAATCGGCAGCACTGACCCCAGCCCGGCATGACGCGGATTTTCGTCGGGAATATAGAGTTGCGTGATGGCAGGGTGCAGGCCAATCAAAATACTGTCCGGCCGCAGCGTCAGCCTGTCCGTGACCTTGTAGAAGCCGGTCGGAAAATAAAGGATCGGATGGGCATTGATCGCCTTTTGTATAGCGGCGGTATCGTCCGCCTTGCCGTCGCCTACGATCCCCAACGTGCGGACATTGACCCAGTCCTGCATCGGCGGCAGGTCGCGAATGGCAGGCGCGCGCCGCGCCGGCAGGGCGGGCAACGCCTCGATCTCGGCATCGGTGCGATATTCGCCGACATGACCCAGATCCGGCACCATCAAGCCATAGGAAAAGGATGCGACCTTATAGGCATCGCCCTTGCCATCGACCGTGCGCCCGCTCTGGCGGAAGCGCGCGAAGACCGGGCTGTTCTTGGCCAGCGCATTTTCAAAACCGATCTGGGTGAAAACATTGTTTTCATTTGAGATGACCACGCCTGCTTGGCTGACATTTTCGAACCGGACATCCTTGCCCCACAGGCTATCACCATAGCCCCGGTCGACCTCGATCCCCACCGGCGTGTTGCGGATGGCGACATTGACCATGGTGAGATCAACTTCATGCTCGCGGATCGCAGCGTCGCGCTGGCCGTTGAAGGTCGAATCGATCAGGGTAAATTGCCAGGCGGGAGAGGTCTTTTCCGTGACGATGCCATAGCGGCCGCCCTGGAAATGGACATTCTCAATGATGTTGCCGGCCTGATAGACGCCGGCAAATCCATCGCCCAGGCGAAATTCCATATGGCTGAGGAAGGCGTGCTGCGCCATGTGGAAGCGCACCCCGGCAGCCGCAGGATTACCCGCGCCAATCTCTATATCGACATTGCTCATCGCCGAATAGAAAGTGCCGGAATTGGCATCGCGCACGACCTTGTCGCGCGGAACGATGGTGGGCACCGGCACGGGCACGTCGCCGACGCGATATTGATCGCCGCCGCCAAACACGATCATCGTCGACACACCCTGTTGGAAACCGGGAGTTCTGGTCCCCAGCAGGATGACGGGCCGCGTCGGCCCCACGCCATAGATGCGCACGCCTGGCGGCACGATGAGCGTGCGGGTGATCCGATAGGTGCCCGAAGGCAGGAAGACCATGCCGTGGCCGGTCTTGTCACGCGCGCTGTCGAGCGCTTGCTGGATCGCGTCGCTGTCATCCGCCCGACCGTCGCCCTTGCCCGCGACGGTGACGGCGGTTGGCTCCTGGGGCGCGGTGGGAAAAACCGAAGGTTCGGCGGCATGTGTCGCGTTCACGCCTGCCATCGCGGTTGCGGTCAGCAGCGCCGCCATGATGTTGCGTCGGATCATCATCGCCTCTCCCAAATATCGTTGCATCCAGGGATAAGGGCTAAAGGAGCATGGCGGCTGGGGCACTTGCGACAAAGGTCGTAGTTTTCAGGGGTTGGCCCCAGATCCTATAGCATGGTCGACCATGGCGATGCCTGTGCAGGGGTTGTCGCACCGATTGCGAGGACCTGCTTTGCCGCCCCTATCCGCCTCTGACACCACCCCGCATTTTGCCGTCATCGTCATGGGGGTCAGCGGTTGTGGTAAATCCACGCTCGGATCGCTGCTGGGAACGGCTCTCGACGCCCCCTTTCTGGAAGGGGATGATTTTCACGCGCCCGAAGCGGTAGCCAAGATGCGGGCGGGCCAAGCGCTGACCGACGATGATCGCTGGCCCTGGCTGGATCGCATTGGTGTGGCCGCCAATGCCGCTATTACCGATCGGGGCCGAACGGTAATAGCCTGTTCCGCGTTGCGCGCGGCTTACAGGGCTCGGCTGCGCGCCGCCATTGCAGCGCCCGTGCGGTTCATCCTGCTGGAAAATAGCCGCGAACGCCTGCTTGCGCGACTGGCGGTCAGGGCGGACCATTATATGCCGACTAGCCTGCTCGACAGTCAGCTGGCTACGCTGGAGCGCCCCGACGAGGACGAGGGCGCCATGATCCTGACGACGGATGCCGACCCGTGCGCCCTGCGCGATGCTGCGCTGCGCTGGCTGCGCTGAGTCGTCGCGGCGTCAGGGCATTAGCCTCCGGCGCCCCTCCCATAAATGCCAGCGCATCGCCAGCGCCGCACCCTCGGGGTCTTGCGCCCGGATGGCGGCGACGATCACCTCATGTTCGCGCAGCATTGTTTCGACGACTTCCGGGGGGCGAGACCGCGAAATGTCGACGCCCGCGCGCATGATCTTTTCCACATCGGGCCACAGCGCGTCGAACGCCTGAATGAAGGCGAGATTACCGGTCGCCGCCGCGATCCGCCGGTGCAGGTCCATGTCTTCGGCATGAGCCGGCTCACTGGACAGCAAAGCCTCGCGCAGCAACGCCATGCCTTCCTCCACATGCGCCATTTCCTGCGCGGTTCGGCGTGTTGCCGCCAGCCGGGCGGCCTCCGCCTCCAGCACAAAACGCACTTCATAACTGCCCAGCGTCGTGGACAATTCACTCATCGGCATGAAGGCCGCCAGCCGCTCGGAAGGCCGGCTCTTGACGAAGGACCCGGCGCCTCGCCGCGCCTCCGTGATGCCGTCTGACGCCAGCCGCACCAGCGCTTCGCGCACGATCGCGCGCGACACCCCAAAGGTTTCCGCGAGCTTCGCCTCCGATGGCAGCCGCGCGCCAACCTCCAGATTTTCCGACTTGATGATCTCGACGATGCCGGCATAGGCCTGATCGGATAACCGGATCTGGCTCATGACGTCGCTCGTCTCGCTGCGATGGCCATGGCGGCTTCGCTCCCTAAAATATGCTGCTCGCCAGCATTACCAGCAGCAGGCCGACCACCGCCACCACCGTTTCCATGATGGACCAGGTCTTGAACGTCCCTGCCATGTCGGTGCCGAGATAGCTTTTCACCAGCCAGAATCCGGGATCGTTGACATGGCTGAAGAACAGCGATCCTGCGCCAATCGCCAGCACCATCCATTCGGGATCCACGCCCGACGCGGCGACCAGCCCCTGCATCACGCCCGCCGTGGTGATCGTTGCCACCGTCGCCGATCCGGTCGCAAGGCGGATGCAGACCGATACGCCCCAGGCCAGCACCAGCGGCGAAATCGCGCCGCCGTCGGCCAATCTCACGAGAAGGTCGGACAGGCCGGCGGTAACCAGCACCTGCTTGAGCGCACCGCCCGCACCGATCGCCAGGATGATGCCGCCGGCCGGCGTCATGGCCTCGGTCCAGATCGCGCCCTGGATACGGCTTTCGGTGATGCGCCGGCCAAACAGCAAGGGCAAAGCGACGAGCGTGGCCACCAGCAACGCGACCACCGGGTCGCTGACCCAGGCAAGCCAGGCAAAATGAACCGCAACGGACGCTGGCATCAGCGCGACCGCCTGGCCTGCGGCGATCAGGACCACGGGCAGCAGCACGGCCGTCAGCGCCCGTCCCACCGATGGCGTGGGTACATCGGCGCGGACCGGGTCCAACAGCGGGGGGCTAAGTTTCACCCCCGGCGCGGTGAAGCGCGCCAATAATGGTCCCGCGATGATCGCGGTCGGAATGCCAACCATTAGGCCGTACAGAAGCGTCAGGCCAAGATTGGCGCCCAGGGCATTGACGGCCAGCAATGGACCCGGATGCGGAGGCATCAGTGCGTGGACAACGGACAGGCCCGACAGGGCGGGGAGCATCAGGCGCAGCTTAGCCGTATCGCCATTCTGTCCTGCTGGCAGTGCCGCCGCAGCCGACGCGACGATCGGCAGCAACAACACCAGGCCCGTCTCGAAAAACAGCGGCAGGCCGATGACGATGGCCGTGAGAAGGCTCGCCCAGGGTGCCCCGCGCGCGCCCGACAGCCGTAACGCCGCACGGGCAAGGCCGCCCGCCCCGTCGGACAATTGCAACATTGCTCCCAGCCCCAGGCCAAGCGCGACCACCAGTCCGGTGCCGCCAAGGATGGCGCCCGCGCCCTTTTCGACCGCCTTGGCCGTTTCCTCCATCGGAAGTCCTGCCAGAAGGCCCACGGTAAATGCGCCGCAGAGCAACCCCACGAAGGGATGCAACCGCCCGCGTATGATCAGGATGATGGACAGCGCAATGCCGACGATGGCGGCAGCGATCAGGCGATAATCGGCGGGGGTCATGGGCGGCACTCCCTCAGGTCGTGAAAGCCGCGATCAAACCGACGCAACGCTATCGTCATCCTCTCCCCCCATGTTGTCGCTATCCTGAGACTCGCTGCAAATCTGGAACTTGCCTCTGAATCTGTTGGACAGGTTTAGTCCATTTCAAGCCGATATCCAGACAAAATATGGGAATATGCAATATTTATGCTTGAACCTGTATGACTAGTCCTCATAAGATACCGCTAACGAGTCCTATTCAGAAGCTCATTGAAAATTTCCGGATCGGAACAGGGAGAGGGAAGATGCACGTCGCCTCGAATCCGCACGGCTATCGCGTTCAGGACAAGGGCCCGCCCGCGGCCCTGGCTCCGCCACGGCTCACCCCAACCCAGATGAAGGTCATGCGCTGCGTCTATTCCGGCCTGCTCAACAAGCAGATCGCCTATGAATTGGGCATGGCCGAAGCGACGGTAAAGGTGCATATGACCGCCCTCATGCGCAAGCTCAACGTGCGTAACCGCACCCAGGTAGCGATTATCGCCAGCTCGCTCGCCTGGCTGCCCCACGCATCAGAACGGCCCGCTGACCGCGTCTCGGACTGAACGCGAAGGCCACTATTCGCTGCTCAAAAGGGGCACGCGCGACGCCAGGGGAGGATGGGTTATGGACGGATCGCGACGGTCGATACTGAAAACTGTCGGCGCAGGGCTCGCGCTCTCCGGCCTTGGCGCCACGCGCGTCCGCGCAGCGCAGCGACCGATCGGCTATGCCATTGTCGGGCTTGGTTCTTATGCGACACGGCAGATCATGCCCAATTTTGCCGGCTGCGACCATGCCCGACTTGTGGCGCTGGTCAGCGGCACGCCCGAAAAATTGCAACGCTATGGCGAGCAATATAATATCCCTGCGACGCACCGTTACAGCTACGCCGACTATGATCGCATCCGGAACAATCCAGACATCGACGTGGTCTATGTTGTGCTGCCCAACAGTATGCACGCCGAATATAGCATCCGTGCGGCGCAGGCCGGAAAGCATGTCATGTGCGAAAAGCCCATGGCCATATCGGTCGCCGAATGTCAGGCGATGATCGGCGCCAGCCGCAAGGCGAGCAAGCTGTTGATGATCGGATATCGGTCACGGTTCGAGCCCTATAACCGTTTGGCTATTGATCTGGCGCGGCGCGATCATGTGGGGCCGACGCGCATCATCACGTCCGAACATGGGTTTCCGATAAAACCTAATCAGTGGCGGCTCGATCGGCCCTTGTCGGGTGGCGGATCGCTCATGGACATCGGCATATATAGTCTCAACGCGACGCGATATCTGAGCGGCGAAGAGCCGGTTTCGGTCAGCGCGATCGAGGCGACTGATCGATCCGATCCGCGTTTTCGCACCGTGGAAGACAGGATCAGTTTTCTGCTGCGCTTCCCTTCGGGGATCGAGGCGACCTGCGTGTCCAGCTACAGTTCGGCGCATAATGCCTATCGCGTTGTTGGCACCCAGGGCTGGATCGATATGGAACCCGCGACCCCTTATGAAGGCCATGCCATGCGTATCAGGAAGGACGGCGTGGTCAGCCCGCGCGTGCTGCCAGCACCGTCTAAAAATCAGTTCGCTGGCCAGCTTGATCATCTTGCGGAATGCATCATGAACGGAACGACCCCGATCGTGCCGGGTGAGGAAGGCCTGGCCGACCTGCGCGTCATCGAAGCCATCTATCGCTCGGCCGCAGAGGGGCGCACCATCGCCATGACTGCATGATAGGCCGTCGGACATTCGTCACGGCTCTCGCGATGCTGCCACTGGCGCAAACGCTGGCACGCGCGGCGGACGATGCCCCAACGCCCGGAATCGATCGGTTGGATCCCGCACTGGATCGCATCCTTGCGCCGGACGCGCGGGTCGACATCATTGCACGGGGCTATCGCTGGGCTGAAGGCCCGGCCTGGGTTTCTCAGGGCAACTATCTGCTGTTCAACGATCCCCCCTCCAACATACTATATCGTTGGACCAGGGCGCAGGGCGTGACGCCCTTTCTATCCCCGTCAGGTTTGCAGACATCCGTACCGGAAGGAATAAGGGAACCGGGTCTCAACGGCATTGCGATCACGGCTAGCGGCATGCTGGTGGGCGCGGACAGCGGTACGCGCGCGATCGTTCAGATTGACCTGCGCACCCGGCAGCGCAGGATTTTGGCGGATCGTTATGAGGGGAAGCGGTTCAACAGCCCCAACGACCTGTGTGTCGCGCCGTCCGGGGCGATTTATTTCACGGATCCGTCCTATGGATTGGCGCAGGCGGATGATTCGCCGTTGCGCGAACTGGATTTCTGCGGACTTTATCGACTTGATCCGGACGGCAGCGTCACTTTGCTCGATCGCAGCCATCGGCGCCCCAATGGCGTCGGCCTTTCGCCTGACGGAACCACCCTTTATCTCGCATTGTCCGATGAAAAGCGCCCTGTGCTGCTGGCCTATCCGCTCGACGCAAAAGGACAGACAGGCATGTCTCGCCTGTTCCTGGATATGCATGCCGAGCTTGCCACCGGCGATCCGGGACTGCCCGACGGCATGGACGTTGGGCCCCACGGCCATGTCTTTGCCTCCGGCCCGGGCGGCGTGCATGTTTGCGCGCCTGATGGCCAGCGGCTTGGCATCATCCGCACGGGCAAGGCAATCGCCAATTGCTGCATCGGGGAAATGGGCCGGACGCTATTCCTCACCTCCTCCGACATGCTGGCGATGGTGCCTTTGCGCACAAGCTGAACGGGTTCGACTGCATTCACGCCCAAGGCTCGACAGCTGGAACTGATAGCGCTATCAGTTTTGTAATTCGACGGCTTTCCATACGGGGGCACGGCAAGCAGGGGAGAGAATGTCAATGCGCCATCGCAGGAAAGCCATGTTCGGAGCGCTGCTGCTGGGGGTTTCGAGCGCACTCAATGCCGCCCCTGCCCGGTTCGATATGTTTCACTACAATGGTCAGGCGGATGAACGCGTTGCACCGCAGGCCGGGGAATTTCGCAACCCCATCCTGGCCGGCTATTATCCTGATCCCTCGGTAACCCGCGTTGGCGATGACTATTATCTCGTCAACAGTTCTTTCGCGCATTTTCCCGGCCTTCCGGTTTTCAGGTCGAAAGACCTTGTGCACTGGACCCAGATCGCCAACGCGATCGCCCGCCCCGGTCAGCTCGATTTTACCGGCCGGCGCATTTCGCAGGCCGTCTTCGCGCCTGACATCAGCTGGCATGACGGCCGTTTCTACATCGTCAACACCTGCGTTGAATGCGGCGGCAACTTCGTCATCACCGCTGACGATCCTGCCGGGCCATGGTCAGATCCTGTCTGGCTCCCCTTCGAAGGCATTGACCCATCCATTTATTGGGAGGGGGATAAGGCCTATATCGTCAATAATCGCGCGCCCGACGAACCACCTCGCTATGACGGGCATCGCGCAATCTGGATTCAGGAATATGACTGGCGCGCGGGCAAAATGGTGGGCGAGAGCACCCAGTTGATCAACGGTGGTGTCAATATCAGCAAGAAGCCGGTTTGGATCGAAGGCCCGCATATTTTCCGCAAGGATGGCTATTATTATCTGACCGCAGCGGAAGGCGGCACCAGCGTCAATCATTCGCAGGTCGTCTTGCGCGCCAAGTCGCTGCGCGGGCCTTATGTGCCATATGAGGGCAACCCCATCCTGACGCAACGCGATCTGGATCCCGCGCGGCCCGACCCCATCGGGTCGGCCGGGCATGCCACATTGGTGCAAACGCAAAAGGGCGACTGGTGGGCCACCTTCCTGGCGGTCCGGCCCTATGCGGATGATTTTTACAATATCGGGCGGGAAACATTCCTATTGCCGGTGACGTGGAAGGACGGTTGGCCGGTCATTCTCCCAAAGGGGCAGGCCATTCCACGGACGCTCAAAGCCCCCGACCTTCCACGGCAACCCGCGCCGGCGCTGCCGACCAGCGGCGATATCACCTATACCGAAACATTCGGCGGCCCCGCGCTGCCGATGCAGTGGATCGGCATTCGCACGCCCAAACAGCCATTCTATCGCCTGACCAATGGCATGCTGGAACTTGATAGCGGCGCGCCGCTCGGAAATCTCGATGGCGTGCCGGCGTTCATCGGGCGACGGCAACAACATGCAAATGCCACCTTCTCCACAACGCTGCGCTATGTTCCGGAAAAGGATGGCGACCGCGCCGGCCTGGCGGCGGTGCAAAGCGACCGCAGCCACGTCTTTTTCGGCCTGACCCAGATTGCAGGGCGTCCGGTGGTGGCGCTTTATACGCGCGATGCGGCGGACGCCGATATGTTGGTAAAGTCCGCCCCTGTCGCCACCAAGGGTCCGATCACCCTCACCATCCGCATTACCGGCGGAACGATGGGATTCGACTACAGCGTCGGTGGCCATGTCCAGACGCTGGCCGACAATATCGACGCGACGCTGCTCAGCACCCAAAAGGCCGGCGGCTTTGTCGGCACGGTGGTCGGGCCTTATCACTATACGCCCGCGTCATGAGCAGCCGAACATGGTTTCGCCTCGGCGCGCTGCTGCTTTCGGCCGGATTCGTTGTCCCGCTGGCTGCGCAGGTCTGGCGATCGGACCAGGGCGACGGCACCTATCGCAATCCGGTACTCTACGCTGACTATCCCGATCCCGACATCATCCGCGTTGGCGAGGATTTCTATTTCGTATCCACCACCTTCGCCAATGCACCCGGCGTGACCATTCTTCATTCGAAGGATTTGGTGAATTGGCGGATCGCAGGCCATGTCGTCGATCGGCTTGATGGCGACCCGCGCTATGATCTGACCCAGGGCGATGCGTACCGCCGTGGCTTTTATGCCGCCAGCTTGCGATACCATAACGGACTCTTTTACGTCGCCGTGACGCCCGTCGGTCACAAGACGCGCATCTATCGCGCAAGGACGATCGCAGGTCCCTGGACTTACAGTGAACTGGATCGCGAGGCTTTCGATCCTGCTTTGTTCATCGACGATGACGGCACCGCCTATCTCGGCACCTCAATCGGCAGCGACGGCACCGTCACGCTCCTGACATTGAACAAGGATCTGACCGCCGTCACCGCCGCACGGAAAGCCTATTACAACAAGGGCGCGGAAGGATCGAAGATCATCCGTCGCGATGGCTATTATTATCTGTTCAACGCCATCCCGGGCAAGCTGGCGATGACCGTGTCGCGCGCGCGCAGCCTATGGGGTCCATGGGAGACGAAACCGTCCATCGACGACAAGAGCGGCGGCCATCAAGGCGCTATCGTCGATATGCCGGACGGCAGCTGGTATGGTTTCGTCATGGTCGATGCTGGCGCGATCGGCCGGATGACCAATATCAGCCCGATTTTCTGGAAGGATGGCTGGCCCTGGTGGGGGGCGCCCGACCGACCCGATTTCGTTCCCGACCGATCGCCCAAGCCGATCAGGGGGCACGGTTTTGCCGAGCCGCCCTCGTCCGATGATTTTTCGAACCCGGTATTGGGATCGCAATGGCAATGGAATCATAATCCAGATGACAGCAAATGGTCGTTGACGCAGCGGCCCGGCTTTCTGCGGCTTCACGCGACGCGGGCCGACGGCATCTGGACAGCGCGCAATACGCTGACGCAAAAGGCGCAGGGACCGCGCATGCGCGCGATTGCAAAGGTTGATGTGCAAGGCCTCCAGCCGGGCGATCTTTGCGGTTTTGGCAGTTTCGGCAAATATAGCGCGCAATTGTCGGTGGCGGCAGCCGCCGTCGGGCATCGCAGCGTGCGGATGCAGGTCACGGACAGCACGCAGGACGGGCCGCAGACCGAGGTGCGCGTGCCCTCGCTCGCGATCGATGCGCCCACCATGTGGCTGCGCGTCGACCTCGATTTCGAGACGGATCTGGGCCGCTTCGCCTACAGCATCGATAACCGGCAATGGCGTGATGTGGGCACCCCCTTCCCGCTCGCCTTCGATTGGCGCACGGGCACATTTCAGGGCCAGCAGATCGCTTTGTCCTGCTATAATTCCGGCCCGGATGGGGGCTATATGGACATCGACAGCGTCACCGTCTCGCCCCTTGTCGAAACTGTCCATCCATGACTTCTCGCCCCGTCCCATACCAAGGACCCTGCATGACGCTGCTTCGCTCTGTCTTACCGCTCGCATTGCTGGCAGCAGGCACCGCGCTGTCCGCGCAAGGCGCCGATCCCCTTGCGCCAACCGCGCGATGGACCGCCTATCAAGGGGGCCGCGCGCAATTGCCGCCGATGGGGTGGAACAGCTGGAATGCCTTTTTCACCGAAATCGATGAGGAAAAGCTCATGGGATCGGCCCAGCGCATCGTCGCTACGGGCTTGGCGAAGAAGGGCTATCGCTACATCAATATCGATGACGGCTGGTGGCTGAAGCGCCGGGCAAGCGACGGGCGGCTCATCATCCGCGCCGACAAATTCCCGTCTGCCCGCGTCGGTAATGGCGATCCGACCTTTCGACCCCTGACAGATCGGCTGCATGGCATGGGTTTCAAGGCCGGCATATATTCCGACCTTGGCCGCAACAGCTGCTCGCAGGCCTATTCGGAAGGCCCCGCGCAATTGCCCGAAGGCAACATGGCCGAACGGGAGGTCGGGCTGTATGGCCATAGCGATCAGGATCTTCGCCTGTTCTTTGCGGAATGGGGGTTCGACGCGATCAAGGTCGATGGGTGCGGTATTCGCGCCTTCGCCGCCGACGCGCCACGCGTGCGCAATGGCCAATATCGGGCCCTGCCGCCGCTCATCGACCAGCATAGCGTCACGCGATCGGATATCCCGGCGGTCAAGGCGCTATTCGCTGACATCAACCGGTCGCTCGCACGCTACAATCCCGATGGCGACTATATGCTCTCGCTCTGCATCTGGGGCAGCGCCAATGTGCGCGCCTGGGGCAAGGATGTCGGCAATATTTCCCGGACCAGCGACGATATTTCGCCGGACTGGAGCCGGATGCTGACCAATTATGACAGCGCCGTGCGCCGGGCCTTCTATGCGCATCCGGGTAGCTGGAATGATCCCGACATGCTGTTCATTGGCAAGGGCGATTTCGATGCCGCGCACCTTACCGAGGCGCGATCGCATTTTGCGCTATGGGCGATGATGAATGCCCCGCTCCTGATCGGCGCGGACTTGCGCACCGTGCCGCAATCGTTGCTCGACATTTTCGGCAATGGCGACCTCATCGCCATCAACCAGGATGCGGCCGGCAATCAGGCCACAATCGCCTTCGATAGCGATGATGTGCAGATTCTGGTGAAGGCTCTGGCCAATGGCGACAAGGCCGTCGCGCTGTTCAACCGCACCGCCACGGCGGCACAGGCCGTGCTGACGGCCGATCATTTGAAATTCGGTGCGGACAAGACGATCGCGCTCAAGGATATGTGGACCGGCGCCGTCCGCCGGTTCACGGGCGAGCAGGCGTTCAATCTTGCGCCGCGCCAGACGCTGGTCTTCAGGGCCACCGGCCAGAGACAACTTGCGGACGGCCTTTATTTGTCGGAACAACCCGGCCGCGTGAACCCAGCGGTCGACGGTGTCAGCCATCCCGAACCGGATCCGACCATTCATCGATCAATCCCCGGCTGGCGCGGCACGCGCGGCATGGGCGAGCGCCCCCTTTATGCCGGTTGGGGCGGTGCCATGCCGGACGCCACACCCTATAACCAACCCCTGGCGATCGCGGGGCAGAATTTCGGATCGGGCGTCGGCGTCCTCGCAAATTCGCGCCTGGAGGTCCGCAACCAGGGCTTTAGCCGCTTCACGGCGAAAGTCGGCGTTGACGACAGCGCCCGCGATGCCGCCCATCCCGTTCGGTTCGCCGTCTATGGCGACGGTCGCCTGCTGGCGAGCGAAACCGCTCGTCGGGGCGAGGCTGCCAAGCCGATCGACGTGGACGTGCGCGGCGTTGCGATTGTCGAACTAGTCGCGCTGGCGCCGAACGCGCCCGGTGAAATGCTGCCAATCAGCTGGGGGGACGCGGCGCTGCGGCGCTGAGCGGCGGGCGAACCGACGGATCACCCGGCTCCTCCAGAGCGGTCAGCCTGCGCAATCCGCGCCGCGCCATCGGCGTGGTCAGCATGGTGCTCGCCAGCGCCATCAGCAACAGCGCGGTGAAGCTGCCACTGCTGACAACCTGCCGGTCAAGCAGGATGTTGACGAAGATGATCATGATCAGCGCCTTGGTCTGCAACAGCCAGCCGATGACGCTGGCCTCCCCCTGCCGCCATCGAAGCAGATGTCCGGCGATGCGCAGACCGATCAGCTTGCCGCCAACCGAAGCAGCAAGCAGAAGGGCGGCCACGGCGATCAGGTCCACGCCACCTATCGACCAGCTTGTGCGCAAACCGGTGCTCAGGAAGAATATGGGCATTACGGTCAACAGCAGCATGTCGCGCAGCCGATCCAGCGCCGCTCCATCGAACCAGGACTGGTCGAGGATCACCCCCGCCAAAAATGCACCCACCATGAAATGCAGACCAGCCCAGTCCGCTGCCAGCCCCGCCGCCGCCAGCCAGACCATCGATGCGCGTAGCCGTTCCGGCTCCGCCAGCCGGCGCATAGCCATGCGCACGGCCCACGCCACGACGGGAAAGACGCAGATGAAGCCAAGCTGCCGCTCCATCCGCGACCAGTCCAGCAGGATGATCGCCAGCACTGCCCAAATGGCGATATCGTCCAAACTGGCATAACGCAGCACCCGCTGCCCCAGCGGCGTGCGCAAAATCGCAAGCCGGTCCATCAGCAGCATCAATATCGGAAGGGCCGTCACCGCGCAGGCCATGCCGATCCCGAGGATCGCCTGCCACGGCTCACCCTTCGGCCCGATCCAGCCCGGATTGATCAGAATCAACCAACCTGCGGCGCTGCCGAGAGCCAGCGGCGTCAGCAGCGCCAGCCCGGAGGCCGTCCAGCTGTCCCGCCGCGCCGCCCAGGCCGCGCCCAGATCAAGTTCGATCCCGGCCAGCCATACGAATAGCATCACGGCCCATAACGCGATGCCGTTCAGCATCGTGATCGCGACCGGCGGGAATATCTGGGCATGGAGCGCGGGAGCGGCTGCCCCCAGCACGCCCGGCCCCAGCAGCACACCGACGAAAATCTGCACTACCACCAAGGGCGCTTGATCGGCATCGCCCAGCAGCCGCCATATAAGCCAGGGCAGACCCATGACGAGCATGAGGATCAGCAAAAATAGCTCATTGTCCGTCATGCCCGTCTTGGTCCGCTATTCCCACGGCCTCAACGCGCGATCGGCACCTCAAATGGTCCGATCGGCAGAGGCGTTCCATCGTAAAGGTTCATGACAGGATAATCGGCCCAGGCATAGCGGACGCGCTCCACCGGCTTGCCATCGCCGGTCAGGATGACATGATCCCCTGGCACCTGCGCCTGAACGTAACGGCACGTGTCGTCGCCTGAACCGCACATTTCAAACCCCAGCGCTTGCACACCGCTCCTAAGGTGCAGCCCACCCTCGACGCCGGTGAAGCGCACGATGACAGCGCCATCGCCGCTTCTGATCGCGCCGGCGGCTTGTGGCCCTGATTTCGCGATGGGCGCATCATAGGCAACCGCCCGCATCACCCTGGCCAGCCGACGGCCCAGCTCCTGCTTTTCGCCCGGATGGATATCGAAGGGATCGCCCAGATCAACGGCGGTCGCGAGCCCCGCATGGGCGTCGGCCGCCACGGCTGTTCGCTGCGCGTCCCGCAACTGCGCCCAACCGCTCTCGCCCGGCCGGGTCGCCGGCTTGCCATAGCCGGCCAACTGGACGATCGCAAAGCCAAGGTCGGGCTGCCCGAACTGCTGTCGCCAATCCGCTATCATCGCTGCCAGTCGGCCGGCATAGCCGGGAATGTCGGTGTCGGATTCGCCCTGATACCAGGCGACCCCCTTCAGCTTGATGCCGCCAAGCGGCGCGATCATCCCGTTGTAGAGCGTGCTGGTGCCCGTGACGTCGCTCCACGGCACGCGCGGCGCGCCCGGCGGGGAGGTGCGCGCGACCGCATAGCGCCAACCATCGCCCAGCGGCACGGCATCGCCTTGGGCTGGCCGCAGCGCCATATGGTCGGCCGGCCCCAGAAGACCCCCCTTGTCATAATTGTCGACGACATTGACGATCAGCATGTTGCGCCCGGCCTTGAGGATGCCTGGAGGCACACTCAGCGTCGTGGGCTGCCAGGCGCGCGCACCCATCCCGACCGGCTGACCGTTTATCCAGGCGCGGCCCACATCGTCCAGTGTCCCCAGCGACAGCGCCGCTTCGCCCTTGGCCTGCGCCGCGCTCAGGGTGAAGTCGCGGCGAAACCAGACCATGCCATTATAGCTCGCCAATCGGGGGATGGCCCAATCTTCCCACGCGCTTATCGCCGGCGCATCGGCCCAATCCATCTTCGCGCCGGGCTGCCACGGCTCTGCGCCGGCGCGGTCGCCGGTTGCCTTGCGCCACCAACTTTCCCATTGCGCACTCGCCGCCCGCTCACCTTCTGTCGCGTTGCGAGCGTGGAGCGCCAGCAAGTCAGATTGCGCGCTGTTGCCGACCGCCGCTTGCGCGCGTTCGCCCATCCATGGACTGATCTGCGATCCGCCCCAGCTGCTCCCAATCGCGCCGATTGGCACGCCTGCGCTCTTGCGCAACTCCCGAGCCATATAATAGCAGGCTGCGGAAAAGTCGGGGACGCTGTCTGGCCCGGCGGTCTTCCAAATCGGCGCTTGCGCGAACGCCTGTCGGGGCTGGTCTGCAACCGCGCGAGGGATCGTCATCAACCGGAGCGCCGGATCGGCCGAGTTCCGAATTTGCCCCATCGCATCCTGCGCATGCCGCACTTCCAGCTCCATGTTCGATTGGCCGGAACAGAGATACACGTCGCCCACGAGCACATCATGCGACACGACGCGACCGGATGGGCTGCGCGCCTCGATATCAAACGGCTGACCTGCGGTGACGGGAGGGAAAGTCGCTGCAAAGCGGCCATCCTTCCCCGCTTTAGCCGAACGCTCCACGCCACCTATAGATACCGTTACCATATTCCCGGCTGATGCAGAACCGGTGATGGTGATGGGCTCGTCCCGCTGAATCACTGCATTGCTCCCAAACATCGGGTCAATGCTGAGCAATATGCCCCCCTGCGCCAAGGCGACCGATGGTATCGCCGCAGCTAAGAGAAATGATATCGTCCACGCCTTGCGCATCGCCTTCTCCCTATTCCAAATTCGTAAATATGGTATCGCTACCACATGCCCCGCTATCCGCCCCGTAACATCCGCATGACGAGCGCGCGGATACGCCGGTAATTGCCCTCTTTCAGTGGCCCCAATATACCGTGCCGCTCGGCGGGCAGGTGCGCCAGCGGATGGCCGTCCGGCCTGAACACATAATGATCGAAAAAGGCGCGCCACGCCGCCCGTTCCGGCTCCGGCCGCTCGGCAATGGCTATCATCGCCAGCAACATCGCAGCATAGGGCGCATCAGGCCCTGCTGCGGACGCATCCCACCAATAATTGGTCAGGATATTGATGCCATCGCGCGCCTTCACGCCGTGCCACCATAATTTGGGCAGATACAATACATCACCCGGGTTTAGATCAACATGAAGCCTGCGCTGCGCTGCCGCCTCGAAACGCGGAAAGCGGTCTTGCCCGCCGGGGTCTATGGCTGCGAGCGATACCGGCTGGCCCGCCATGGTATGGTCGATCGGTCCCACATACAGGTCGCCAATCGCATCGGGCGGATACAGCGTGAAATGCCGTCGCCCCGCAACCGCGATCGCCAGATTATCGAAGCTGTCATAATGGCAGGCAATGTCGGACGCATTGCCGATCCAGAGGCGGGGCCGGACGGTAGGCGGCAGCAGCGCGCAGCCATGATCCTCGGCGAAACCGGGGAAATAGGTATCGACGGGCAAAGAGCCAATATAGCATGTCTGCGCGCCATCATCCGCGTTCGCCGCAATGCGATCAAGCGCTGCGCCCATCTCGCTGCGCTGACGTGCGAAGTTAAACCCGTCCGGCCCTTCGCCATAGGCGTAACGCCCGCCCAGCTTCGCATCGGCAACGAAATAATCGACACTGCCACCCCTGTGATAGCGCCGCAGATGATCGAGCGCCGCGCCATTTCCGCTGCCTTGCGCCAGACGCACGATCGGCCAGTCCCTGCACATGCCGCGAATCACGATCGGCCGGCATTGCTCAATCAGAGGCCGCAAATGCTCAGGTTGCCGAATCTGCGCGCCCTCTATTTCCTCGATCTGCATCGCGCGCTCCAGCCCCGTCAGCCGATTTGCGTCAGTCGGGCATTGCGCCGACGGGCCATCAAGGCGACATGATGCAGCGACCCAGCCAGGGCGAACGCCGGTTGCAAGTGACCGGCGCGAAACAAACCCATCACCGCCGCGTCCGGCAATTCGCTCAGCGCATCCAGGCTTACAGTATAAAGGCCATCCAGACGCAGTGTCTCGCCATCGTCGAACGCCAGGCTGATATCGATCGGCTCGATCAGACGATGGGCCAGCATGGCCGCGATGAATGCTTCGGTGGCGGCGGCGCTCGCCATCAGTCCGCCAATCGCCTTTTGAACAGCGCGCAGCGCTGCGGTTGGCGTCTGATCGGGATGGAAGAGCGCTTCGCTGCCGCCGACAGCAAAGCGCGGGTGATCCGGGTCGAGCGCAATGCTGTCTCCAGACGCGAAGAAGCCTAGCCGGTCGATTTCGAACGGCCGGAATGCCCAGCTGCCATCGGGCGAATCGATCATTGGTTCGCCCCGTCGAAAACCGGTCAGCGCACCGACGTAGAAAGCGCCGCTTTCTGCATGTTTGGAAAAAAACAAAGGGCATGCCGCCGCCGCGGCCGCAATTTCACTGGTCACAATGCGCACCAGCGGGTCGGCCATCGCTTCACCCAAGTGCATGCGCACTGTTGCATGCGTGTCACTATTAAGCAGTTCCAAGCTCATCCTCCCACATGCTTCCTGCTGCACCGATCCGCATATTCTCGCGATTTTCGGCCAGTCCAACCGGCATGATCATGGCCTATATAATTTCGCTTGAACAGCCATTTCGATAGCGCTACCATTTGCAACCATAAAGAGAAGTATTGGGTGAGGGTGACAGTCGCCGAATCGGCGGAATAAAATCACCCCAGATAAAGAATACATGATCGCCGCGACGCTGTTGTCGCGGCGTTCGGGCGAGATATTGTCTGGACTAGGGGAGGATCATGACGTCAATTCAACATGGTGCTGCACATATGCGCACCCGTATCGGTTTGGCTATGACGGCCAGCTGCTTGGCGCTGGCGGTGGCAATGCCCGCCTCCGCCCAACAGGCGGGCCAGAATGACATCGCAGATGATGTCACGACAGCCGACATCGTCGTCACCGGCATTCGCGGATCGCTGCAACGCAATCTCGACATCAAACGGGAATCCTCCGGCGTCGTTGACGTCATTTCAGCGGAAGATATCGGCAAATTCCCGGATTCGAACGTCGCCGCGTCGCTTCAGCGTCTGCCCGGCGTGTCGATCCAGCGGTCGGGGTCACGCGGCGAACCGCAAGGTATTTCGGTGCGCGGCTTTGGCGGCGACTTCAACGAAACGCTCATCGATGGGCGGCGCCTGTCGACCGCGTCGGGCGGTCGTTCGGTCGATTTCACCACCGTAGGCGCGGACTTTGTCGGACAGTTGGCTGTCTACAAGACGCCCGAAGTGTCGCTGTCCAGCAGTTCGATCGGCGCGACGCTCAATATCTCCTACCCCAAGCCCTTCGACAAGCCGGGCACCCGCATGGCTTTCACGGCGGCCGGATCGGTGCAGGATGAAGCGGGCAAGGTCGTGCCGACCATCGGCGGCCTGTTCAGCACCACCTTCGCCGACGACACGATGGGGATCCTGGTCGATGCGGTCTATACCCGCCGCGACACGCAGGCCAACCGTGTGTATGTTTCGGGCTGGCAGGGCGGGCTTTACCGGGATTGCCAACGGACGCCGGTTTGCACGGATGAGCAACTGGCTCTGCCGGGCGACATTGTCGGTTGGTATCCGCAGCAATATGGCGCCGATCAGCGCTATACCAAGGATGAGCGCATCGACGGTCGTATCGCCTTCCAGTGGCAGCCGTCCGACGATGTGGTGCTCACGATTGACGACAATTATTCGCGGCAGAAGGTCGTCACGGATATTGCCGGCTTCGGTATCTGGTTCAACCAGGGCGACCTGCGCAATGTGGAGCAGGACAGCAATGGGACCACCATCAATTTCCTGCAGGCCGGATCGCCGACCGACTTCACCGCAGGTACGGAAACCTCCGTTCTGGAAACCAACCAGGTCGGCCTGAACGTCAAATGGGACGCGACGGAAAATCTCCAGATCGACGCCGACGCCAGCTATTCCAAAAGCCGGCTCAATCCCGATGGCCAGATCAGCAACGAAAATGGCGACATCGGCTATGGCGGCCTGATCGGCACGACCCTGGGCGTTCGGGTCAATGGCAACAGCAGCAGTAGCTTCCCTGAGCTCACCACCTATGGCCCTGCCGGCAATGAAGCGGCCTGGACCGATCAGGCGATCATCGGATCGCACGTCACTGTCCGCCAGCAGCAGCTCAACAGTGACGAGATCAAGCAGTTCCGCCTCGGCGCGACCTGGAAGCAGGATGATCTGACGATCAAGCTGGGCGGCCGCTATATGGAGGATGAATTCGCCCTCGAAAACCGCAACACCTTCGCCAATAATTTCTGGCAGGCTTATGCGGGCTATGGCGCACCGTCGGGCCGCGATACTGGCGTGCCCATCCCGGCCAGCCTGATCGACGGCACGATCAGCACCAAGAACTGGTTGCCCGGCTTCTCCGGTAATCTCCCGCCGGTGCTGCTCAAATATGACGCGCGCGCCTATCAGCGTTATCTGGAAGGACTCTGGCAGGGGCCCGACACGCCGGGCTATAATGCGGGCTGCTGCACGGGCTTCAATGGCACGTTCGACCTCGCGCTTGACCCCGGCACTGTCCAGCGGATCACCGAAAAGAACTGGTCGGCCTATGTCAGCGTCAATTTCAAGGCTGACGTTGCCGGCATGCCCTTCCACTTCAATGCCGGCGCGCGCGAGGAAATCGTCAAGGTGATTTCGCGCGGGATCGGCCGCGTTCCACTTTCGATCACGCCCAGCACCGCTGACCCTACGCTCCTGACGGTCAATTTCTCGGACTCGCAGGCCGTGACCGAAAGCAGCAGCTATTCCTACTTCCTGCCCGCGTTGGACATGAAGCTGGAACTGACCGACAGCCTGCACCTGCGGTTCGACGCGTCGCGCACCATGACCCGCCCGCGCCTCGACTATCTGGGGCCGGTGTTGAATGTCGGCGCAGGGCAGCGTGTCGGCGCGCTGACGGCGACAGGTAACAACCCGTTCCTCAAACCCTATCTGGCGGACAATTTCGACTTGGGCCTGGAATGGTATTATCAGCCCAACTCCTATGCTGCGGTGAACCTCTTCCTCAAGGACGTGTCCAACTTCATCGTTGCGGGCACGGATCGGCAGACGATCAACGGCGTCATCGACCCGTCGACCGGGCAGGAAGCCGTCTTCACCGTATCGCGGCGCATCAACGGGCCGGAAGCAACCGTCAAGGGGATTGAGCTCGCATGGCAGCATGTGTTCGGAGACAGCGGCTTTGGCTTCAACGCCAACGCCACCTTCGTCGAAACCAACAAGCCCTATGACGAAAGCGACCTGTCGCAGAGCGGCTTTGCGGTAACGGGCCTCGCCAATTCGGCCAACCTCGTCGCCTTCTACGACAAGGACGGCATCGAATTCCGCACCGCAGTCAACTGGCGCGACAAATATCTGCTCCAATTCGGCCAGGCCCAGAATAATTCGGCCTTCGGCGCGGAGCCGACCTTCGTCAATTCCGCCTTGCAGATCGACCTTAGCGGCAGCCTACGCCTCACCGAACAGTTCAGTCTCTTTGGCGAAGCGCTCAACATCACGAACGAAACCTACAGCACCCACGGCCGCTTCTCGAACCAGCTGCTGGATGTCTATGGCTATGGCCGGCGCTTCACCGCCGGCGTGCGCTACCGCTTCTGACGGTTCTCGCCCTGGAAGGGATGTCGGTTGACATCCCTTCCCTTTTAATGGTCCCACAAACATATGGTCAGACCCGTCCGGAACATCGTGATCGTCGGCGGTGGCACCGCCGGATGGCTTACCGCCGGCGTCATCGCGGCGCGCCATCGCACCCGCATCGGTCAGGATTTGAGCGTCACGCTGGTCGAATCGCCCAATACCCCGATCATCGGCGTGGGCGAAGGGACCTGGCCCACCCTGCGCACCACCCTGTCGCGCATGGGCATTTCGGAAACCGACCTGTTCCGGCAATGTGACGCCGCCTTCAAACAGGGCGCTTGGTTCGCGCGCTGGACGGACGGCACAGCCTCCGACGGCTATTATCACCCGCTCATGCTACCGCAGAATTTTGGTCAGGTGAACCTCGTCCCGCACTGGCTGGCGCAGGATGGAGACGAGAGTTTTTGCGACGCCGTCTGCGCGCAGGGGCGCATCTGCGACGATGGCCTCGCGCCTAAGACGATGGCGACGGCGGAATATGACGCGCTCGCCAACTATGCCTATCATCTCGACGCGGGAAAGTTCGCGCCCTTTCTCCAGCGCCATTGCTGCGAAAAACTAGGCGTTCGCCATGTTCTTGCCGATGTCGAGCAGGTGGTCCTGCACGATGATGGCGACATTGCCGCCGTCCGCACGACGCAGGCCGGGCTGGTGGAGGGCGACCTGTTCGTCGACTGCACCGGCTTCAAGGCATTGCTGATCGAGGGCGCGATGGGCGTGCCCTTCCGCGATTACAACGACGTGCTCTTCTGCGACACGGCGCTTGCAATGCAGGTGCCCTATGCCGCCCCCGACAGTTCCATCGCGTCGCACACCATTTCCACCGCGCAAAGCGCCGGCTGGATCTGGGACATCGGCATCCAGACGCGGCGTGGCGTTGGCCATGTCTTTTCCAGCAGCCATATTTCAGACGAGCAGGCCGAACGCGAGCTGCGCGCCTATGTCGGCCCGGCCAGCGACGGGCTAAACGTTCGCAAGATCAAGATCCGCTCAGGCCACCGCGAAACCTTCTGGAAGGGCAATTGCGTTGCGGTCGGCCTCGCCGCCGGCTTCCTGGAACCGCTCGAAGCATCTGCGATCGTCCTTATCGAATTGTCTGCGAAGATCATTGCCGAACAAATGCCCGCCTGTCGCGAGGTGATGGACATCATCGCGTCGCGCTTCAACGCGACTACCCACTATCGCTGGGGCCGGATCATCGATTTTCTCAAGCTCCATTATGTGCTGACGCAGCGCACCGACAGCGACTTCTGGCGCGACAATGTGCGTGCCGAAACCATGCCCGACCGCTTGCGCGAACTTCTGCATCTGTGGCGTTATCAGTCGCCTTGGTTTCACGATGAATTCGACCGCGCGGAGGAGGTATTTCCCGCCGCCAGCTATCAATATGTCCTCTATGGCATGGGCTTCCGCACGCAGGTCCCGACGGCCGCACTGGCGCGCGACGCCCATCTCGCCGGCCGGGCGATGCGGGAAAATGCCGCCGCAACCGCGCGGTTGCGCGCTGGCCTCCCCCGCCATCGCGACCTTATCGACCGGATTGTGGCGCAGGGCCTGCAACCGGTCTGACCGGCCGCAGGCGCCCCTTCACTCCGACCGACGACCGGCGCTGCTCGCAGCGTTGGCCAGTTCGATCCAGGCCGCCCCTTCGGGGATCACATATTCATTTTCACCCCAGAAGAAGGGCCAATCCTCGTGATTCTCCGGGAAATCGGGTTTGACGATCAGCACGCCGGGCACCACGCCCCCGGAGATGAAGGAAAAATCCGCCCGATTATTGCCATAGGCGACTTCCTTTGACCGCGCGCCCACGCCCGACACGAAACTGATGTCGGAACCGGGATGATGCCCGGTCAAAAACGCAATCCCGCGAAACATGGCGTCGCGGTCGACAATCTCCGGAAAGGCGCGGTGCAGGGCATCGGCTGTCAACGCATGGCCCAGCACCGTACCAGACCCCGCCCAGCCCCCGATGGTGATGGGCACGCCGAAGGGATTGGCTTTCGCCACTGCCTCACTCTGCGCCTGCCATTGGCGCACGGCCGGGACCATCGCCGCGCGATAGGCGGCCGGCATAAGGGGGATCGCCGCTACCGCCGTCTGCGCATTGGCGGCAAAATGCGGTTCGATCCTGGGCCACAATGTCATGACCGCGCGCGCATAGATCGGCTTTTTCGTGGTCCTCAGCAATTCGACCGCCGCGGCGAACATTTCGGCGTCGAGCGGCCCGCCGGTGGTATTGCCGTGGCTGAACAGATCGGGCGCATGGCCCTGTTCCTGCGTCCAGACCCGCTCGGCCATGGCGAGCGCGCGCTGCGCCAGCGCATCGTCCTGCCTTGCAAGCACGCGGGCCGCCGCCGCCAACCCGGCGACCGATCCATAGTTCAGCGCTGATGACTTGCTGGTAAAGGCCCAGCGATCGTCGGGCGTGCCGCTCCTCCCATCACGGACCTGCCCCGCCTCCAGCGTGGGATCGTAAGGAAGGCCGTCGGTTTTCGTCACCGCGTCGCCCAGATGCGTATATTGCGCCACATCCGGTTCGACGATGCCATGGATCGCATGGCCCACCGCATCGAACTGCGCCAGCAACTGCAAGGCCCCATGGCCGACCTGCTGGACAATGTCGGGCTTGCCGTCGGGCACATGCATTTCCACATGCCGCCGCGCCTGATCGACGCTCACCGTATCGCGCGTCAGGCCATAGCGTTCGGCCGCATCGGCCAAAGACCGGATGACCTGATATTGGGACTGGGTGCGAATGTCGAAATCACCCGCATCATACCATCCCCCGACATTGAGGCCTGGAATATGCTCGCCCGGCGCAAAGCGCGTGTCTGTGGTCGGCCCCTGCCGATAAAGATCGATATGCTCATGATCGACCGGGGCCTGGCGCGCGTCGTCGCGGTGGGAATCTCCATGCCATGTGCGATAGGCTTCGTTGACCGACATATGGTCCATCGCAACCGGGAAATAGACGTCGTTGGTCGGGTGCCAGGCATCGTCATAGACGGCCGCGTCGATCCGGAAGGGCGCGGTGCGCACATCGCCATATTCCAACATATAAAGACCCGGTTCACGCACCGCGCTGAAATCCAGTTGCAGATAATGGTACCGCAGATAATCGCCCCATTCCCGCGCGCTTTTAGTCAACACAGTTTGCGTCGCGCCATCGGCGCCAATGCGCAGCAGCTTGATCGGCAGCCGGC
Organism: Sphingobium sp. UBA5915; assembly: GCF_002431195.1. Lineage (NCBI taxonomy): Bacteria > Pseudomonadati > Pseudomonadota > Alphaproteobacteria > Sphingomonadales > Sphingobiaceae > Sphingobium > Sphingobium sp. UBA5915. The sequence continues at coordinate 25,640 of NZ_DJDV01000022.1, forward strand.
GCTTATCTTTCCGGTCCAGTTCGACCGTTGCGATCTTTGGGGCGTCGGGCGCATAGCCCAGTTGCGAATGCGCGATCACAGGCGTGCGCAGCCAGCCGGAGTCAGCCTGCGGCGTGATCGTCCATTGCAGCACCGTCCCGGTCCGTCCTTCGGGCAGCAGCGATCGCAGGACGAACCACCCATTTTGCGCCTGATTGCGCCCATCGAACAAGGCGATCGGCTGATCGCTCTGAACCGTGATCCGTTTCGCCGCATCTTCAGGCGAGAGGACGAACTGTCGTCCGCGCGCGATCGGCAGCGGCTCCGCCCCCGGCCCTTCGCTGCGCCCGCTTGCCGCATTGCGCTCGGTGGTGCGTGTCATGTCGCTGGCGGGATACAGCGGAAACAGCCCGCTCTGACCATCGGCCATATAGGCGTGACGGAAATAGGCCGACGGCAGGAACTCCAGATTGAAACCGGCCTTCCCCACCAGCGATCGGGGCAGCGGCTTGTCCAGGATCACCTGCACCTGCATGGCATGGCCTTGCCGCTCGGCGCGCACCTTATAGGTGAAATCCTGCGCCGCGTAGCGCAAGCGCGTTTCGATGACTCCCGACTTGGCGTCGATTTTGCGCTCGACCAGCGCGGCCGCCGGATCCCATTGTCCGGGTGTGGCGGATAGCCTGACGTCGCCATTGGTCGCGCTGCGAACACCCCGCTGGATAATCTCCACCCCGCCAATCTTGGCATCGGCGAACAGGCCGTCATACCAGTTGGAAAAGGCCAGGATGTTGACCGCCGGCGCTTCGAAATAACCCTTGTCATTGATTTCGAAACCGTCCGGCGCACCCGCCTGCGCGGCTGCCGATCCACTCATCATGACCGCAACGAAAGCAGCCAGCGAACCCATGGTCTGTCTCATGCCATCCCCCCTGATTGCGCTATCACTATGTTGCAGCGCACTTTCTGACGACATTCTGTCACTTGGATTATCGCTTAGCAATGGCGAATGCAGCCTTGCCAGGTCATATTGTTAGCGCTATCCTTTTTCAGGAAAACAGAACTACTTTTCGGCGCGCACCAGTCGCGCATGGGGCAGAGATTTCGGGTGCGCACAGGCGCATCGGAACGATTGGGGAGGACGGATGAAGCGCAGGCTTGCCATCACGATCGCCATTGCGGCTGCGCCATGCTCCGGCGCATGGGGTGCCCCAGGACCGGATGCGTGGGCGCAAGCCGACGACAAGGCGCGCGCTATCGTCCGCCAATTGACTCTTCAGGAAAAAACCGAGCAGCTGCTCAACACCGCGCCCGCCATTCCGCGTCTTGGCATACCAGCCTATAATTGGTGGACGGAATCGCTCCATGGCGCGATCGGCCCGGTGCCAACCACCAACTTCCCCGAACCGATCGGGCTGGCCGCCACCTTCGACGCGCCATTGATCCACACGGTTGCGTCCGTCATCAGCACCGAAGTCCAGGCCCTTCATACGCTGGGCCGCCAGACCGGGCATCTGGGCCGCATCGGCACCGGGCTCGACACTTGGTCGCCCAATATCAACATTTTTCGCGATCCGCGCTGGGGCCGGGGCCAGGAAACATATGGCGAAGACCCCTATCTGACCGCGCGCATGGGTGTCGCCTTCATCCAAGGGATGCAGGGCGACAATCCCGATCTTCCCGATGTCGTAGCGACGCCCAAGCATTTTGCGGTCCATTCAGGGCCAGAGCCCAGCCGCCACACCGATAATATCTTCGCGACCAAGCGCGATCTGGAGGACACCTATCTTCCTGCCTTCCGCGCCGCCATTGTCGAAGGCAAAGCCGGTTCCATCATGTGCGCCTATAACCGCGTCGATGGCGAACCGGCCTGCGCCAGTGCGATGCTCCTCACTGACTATCTGCGTAATGCCTGGGGTTTCAGAGGCTATGTCGTGTCAGACTGCGACGCCGTCGTGGACATCTACGCCCATCATAAATATGCGCCCAGCCCCGCAACCGGCGTGTCCGTCGCCCTGCGGCGCGGTGTCGACAGCGAATGCAACAACGCCACCCTTTCGGGTCAGGCGGGCCTTGGCGATCGCTACAAGGATGCGCTGGCGGCCAACCATATCAGCATCGGGGACATAGACAGCGCGTTGGTTCGCCTGTTTTCCGCGCGACTTCGCAATGGCGACCTGCCGGGCCTTTCCGCCCGCAAACCCAACAGCACGCCCGTCTCGGCAATCGGGACGCCGGCCCACGGGGCGCTAGCGCTCGATGCCGCCGTCAAAAGCCTCGTGCTGCTCAAAAATGAGGGCGCGCTGCCGCTCAAACCCGGCGTTCGGATCGTGCTTGCCGGCCCCCTGGCTGATGCGACACGCGTGCTGCGCGGCAACTACAGCTCGACGCGAAGCGCGCCACCCATCTCGGTGGCCGATGGGTTGCGACAGGCGATGCCGGATGCCACCGTCACGCTCCTCCCCTTTTCACCCTCCATCACGGATGGCGATCCCGTTCCCGGCTCGGCGCTTCGCACACCCGATGGCCGACCGGGCATCCGCGCGGAATATTATAATCGCGCTACCGACGACCAATATGGGACCAAGCCTGTACTGGTGCGGACGGAAGACAGCATCGTCTCGCGCGCATCGGAATATCGGCAGGTCGCCGATGACCATAAAATCGTCTGGACCGGCTATCTCGTCGCGCCGGAAACCGGCCTTTATCGCCTGGCGCTGACGGGCGTGAAGGGGCAGGTTTCCCGCAATGGGCAGCCGATCGTGTCCGCCACCGACTTTTCGCGCTGGGCGGAACCGCTTAAACTGGTCGACGTGCGTCTCACCAAGGGCGAACGCTACCCCATCCGTCTGGAGGGGCAAAGCGGCGTAGCGGCCGCGCCCGCCATCTTCTGGAAGCGTGTCACCGATGATCTGGACCGTGATCTTGCCGCCGGCGTGCGGGACGCCGATGTCATCGTTGCGGTCATGGGCCTCACCTCCGACCTGGAAGGGGAGGAAATGCCGGTCAAGGTCGAGGGGTTTGAGGGCGGCGACCGCACGACGCTGGCCCTTCCCGCGGATCAGATCGCTTTCCTTGAAAAGGCGAAGGCGACCGGCAAACCGCTGATCCTCGTGATGATGAATGGCAGCGCCATTGACCTTGGCTGGGCAAAGGACAATGCAGCCGCCATATTGGAGGCCTGGTATCCCGGCCAGTCGGGCGGCCTTGCCATCGCCAATGTCCTGTCGGGAAAGGCCGATCCGGGCGGCCGACTGCCGCTGACCTTCTATCACAGCGTCGATGATCTGCCGCCTTTCACCGACTATAGCATGGAAGGGCGAACCTATCGCTATTTCAGGGGCGCGCCGGTCTATCCGTTCGGCCATGGCCTCAGCTACACGCGCTTTCGCTATGCGCCGCTCGTGGTCGAACCCATCGATGGCGCAGTGGAAAAAGGGCTGCGCGTGACGACCCGGATCACCAATGTCGGGCAGCGGCCGGGCGACGAAGTCGCGCAGCTCTACATAACCCCGCCTGCCTTTGAAGGCGCACCGCGCACCGCCTTGCGCGGTTTTCAGCGCCTGTCGCTGAAAGCTGGCGAAAGCCGCGCCATATCCTTCACCCTGTCGCCCCGCGATCTGAGCTTCGTCACCATGGCAGGCGATCGCATGCTGATCCCGGGCAACTATGATCTCAGTGTCGGCGGCGGCCAGCCGGGCACGCAGGCGCCTGTGGAACGCGCGCGCTACACGATCGGCAAGGCCATGCCATTGCCGAAATAGCCATTGACATAATCGGCCGCCAATTGGCCGGATTGAGTGGGAGAGTGACTTATGCCGTCCATGTCTTGGGTTCCCAGCCTGTCCCTGCATTCGCTTCGGCGCGCCGCCTTGCCGGCCATCGCGCTGGGGATCGTGGCGCTTCAACCCGTCATCGCCGTTCCGCTCGCTCGCGCGCAGGACGACAAGATGACGCCGATCGCGATTCCCGCTCAGCCCGATGCCATTCCCCTCAAGACCGGCCCACTGCCCGGCGCCAAGAACAAGGAAAGCTGGCACAGCCAATATGGCAGCGTGTTTGCCCGCAATGTGACCGAAGCAACCCTCACGCCCTTCCTGCCGGATCCCGCCAAGGCCAACGGCACGGCGGTCGTGGTGACGCCAGGCGGCGGATTCCGCACGCTGTCGATGGAAAATGAGGGCTGGGACGTCGCGCGCGCGCTGGCGGCCAAGGGGGTTGCGGCCTTCGTCCTCAAATATCGTCTGAACCAGACGCCCGCCGACATGCCCGCCTTCGAACGCTCCATGGCGGAGATGTTCTCGGGCGTCGCGCGCCGCCCCCGGATGGACCCGGAACGCGCGATGGAGGATATCGCGCCGCAAATTGCTGACGCCCGCGCCGCCTTCGTCCTCATCCGCAGCCGCGCGCCGGAGTGGCATATTGACCCGCAACGCATCGGCATGGTCGGCTTCTCGGCCGGCGCCATGCTGACCCTGGCGACCGCGCTCAAGGGGCAAGACGCCAAGCCCGCCTTCATCGGCGACATTTACGGTCCGCTTTCTCCCGTCACCGTGCCCGCCGATGCCCCGCCAATGTTCGTCGCGTTGGCCGCCGATGATCCCTTCTTCGCCAATGGCGGCTTTGGCCTCATCGACAGCTGGAAAAAAGCGGGAAAGCCCGTCGAATTCCATCTCTATGAACAGGGTGGCCACGGTTTTGGCATGTATCAGAAGAGCACGACCAGTACCGGCTGGTTCGACGCCTTCACCCGCTGGATGGACATGCATGGCTGGCTCAAGCCACGCGGCTGACATCCTGTCGGGTTGAATTGCGCCTCTGGCGCTGCGACAAAGGCGAGTGGCCGACATTTGCCGGCCACCCCGCCAGATATGAGACCCGGCCATGATCCGCAGCGCGCATGAGTGACATTCTTCTCCACGGCTATTATCGATCGACCGCGAGCTATCGCGTGCGGATCGCCCTCAATCTGAAGGCGCTTCCCTATCGCCAGCAATCGCATCATCTGAGCAAGGGCGAGCAGAAGAATCCCGCTTATCGCGCGCTGAATCCGCAGGGGATGGTCCCGGCGCTGGAAATCGAACGCGCCTGCCTTGCCCTGCCGGCCTTCGCCGATGCCGCACCGGAACGACAGCCGGACGCGGAATAGCGCGCGAAAGCGTCAGCCTTTGCTGGTCTGATACCCCGCCAGGAACAGCGCGCCGTCCAGCGCATCACCTGCTGCCGGACTGAGGCTGGCGACCGTTCGCGCCCGCAACCATGGCTGCATGCGCGGCGCCAGCCCGCCCAACAAAGCGCAACGCTCCGCGCCGCGTTCAAAGATCGTCTCGATGAACTGCTCGATATGCTGGACAGCATCCTCGACGATGGATCGGGCGATGGCGTCGTCGGCTTCGGCATGGTCCATGACCAGCGGCGCGAAACTGCCATAGTCCTTCGGGCTGGCCTGATCCATCCATGCAATGGCGCGCGCGGTGTCATGGTCGAACCGCTGCGTCACCGCGCGGCTGAGCGGCGTCGCCTGCGTTCGCCCATCGAGCGCGCGCAGCGCATGGCGCATCGCGCTCAATCCCAGGGCCGCGCCGCTGCCCTCGTCCGAAATCGGAAAACCATATCCCCCGATGGTGAAATCCCGCCCCTTTGCACGCACCTGCGCGATGCTGCCGGTCCCCAGGATCAAAATCGCCCCATCGCGACCGCCATGCGCACCCAGATTGGCGATGAACGCATCGGTTTCATAGGCCACCGACGCAAAGGGAAAGGCAAAGCCGTCCAGCGCATCGCGCACGCCGGGCCGCGATATGCCCGCAATCCCCATGCCCGCACGGATCATCGCAATCTCATCGGCGCCAAGCCCGCCTTGCGTGACCGCCTGCTCGCACACGGCGCGCAGTGTATCGTACAGCGCGTCAAGGCCGATTCGCGCATTGGCGGTGCCGCCACGCCCGGTGCCGATGACCACGCCATCGCTCCGCACCAGGCGCGCGCGGCAATGGCTACCGCCAGCGTCGATCCCCAGATAATAGGTCATGGACGCGCCGACTCCTTCTGCTGCCCGCCCCAGTAGCGCTGTCGCGTGGTCTGGCCAAGGCCCGGATTGCACTGATTGCGCGGATCGAGACTGCGGTAGAAGCGCTCCAGCGCCGGCTTTGCGCGATACAGATGCCCGACATTATGTTCGGCCGGATATTCCGCGCCTCGTTCATCCAGCAACGCCCAGATACGATGCTCGAACGTCAGCGGATCGACGCCGCGCCGCACGATATAGTCCTGGTGAAAGACATGGCAGAAAAAGTGGCCATAATAGAGGCTGTGGATGGATTGCGCGGCCAGGTCCGCCGGCAATATTTCCTGCCACGCGGTCGCGTTGCGCGGCAACGCAATGTCCAGCGCCACGATATCCGCCACCGCCTGTCGATGCACCGCGCGATAACGAACGGCCGCCCCCGCCGCGACGAAGCGGTGTAGAAAGGCCTTGGCCCCCAGCGCGGGCGTACATTCGAAATGATCGGCCTCACCTCCGTCGAAATCGGCCGCCAGCAGCTCGCGCGCTTCGGCCGCGGCGCGCGCGGGCATTTTCAGCAGCAGATGGTGGGCGAACCGATCGCGAAAGCGCCGCATCTCCGGCGGCAAATGATCAGGGAGCAAGCGGCCGAACCGCTGCATCATTCGATCGCTCCAGCCCGGCCTGATGCAAGGCAGATTGTCGACCCACGATTTGGCAGCAAATAATCTGGGCAGACGCGCCGTGCCCATGCGTTCGATCGCGACGAACATATCCTTGCCATAGCGGTCGGCAATGTCGAACGCATCGCGATGCATATATTCGCCAGCGATGGGCAGGGCGGAAAAATCGCGCAATATCGTGCGGCGCAGCCGCGTCAGGCGGGCCGGATCATTGGTGCCGACATAGAAAGTGACCGCGCCTTCCTCCTTGGGAAAGCTGTCGACCCGCACGGCGAAGACGATCGCCTTGCCTGCACTGCCCGACGCCTCGAACAGCCGTCGCGAATCGGCGTTGAAACGGGCAGGCGCTGTGCTGTCGATATCGCGCACATGGGCGGCATAGGCATGATCATGCGCCCAGCGATCCTTGGCATCCTCGACATCGGAGACGTCGAAGTCACCCGCATCCAGACGCCGCAGCACCGTTTCGGGGTCATCGCCCAGCGCCACGCCCAGATGATTGACGAGATCGAGCGCGCCATCGGGCCGTACGATCGCATAGAGGCTGAGCTGCGTGAAGGCGGGGCCACGCTGCACCAGCGAACCGCCGCTGTTATTGCAGATACCGCCGACCACCGACGCACCGAAACAGGATGATCCGATCACCGAATGCGGCTCGCGGCCCAGGGGTGCCAGCGCCTGTTCCAGCGCATGCAGCGTCGTGCCGGGCAGGCAGATGGCCTGCCGGCCGCCGTCGATCAGGTGCAGCGTCGAAATCCGCGTCGTGCTGATGATGACGCAGCCGCCCGGATAATCGTCTCCATCCGGGGTCGATCCGCCGGTGAGCCCGGTATTGGCCGCTTGCATGACGATCGATATGTCCGCCGCGACGCAGGCCTGTACGACGCGCCATTGTTCCAACAGATTGCCCGGTCGCACCACCGCCAGCGCCGCGCCCGATCCGGTTCGGTATCCCGCCCGATAGCGCGCCGTCTTGCGCGCGCCGGTCAACACATGCCGATACCCGACGATGGCGCGCAACCGGGACAGCAGGTCGCTCACTCGCCTTGCTCGCTGATATCGCCGGCAATCCAGCTCCGCCGCACCTGACGCTGCACGTCCAGATGGACCAGATCAGCGCGCAAGCCGGGCAGGATCGCGCCGGTTTCCTGCTCCAGCCGCAGGAATTTTGCGGGGTTGCCGCTTGCCATGCGTGACGCGTCCATCATGGAGCAGCCGAGCATGTCCATCGCATTGCGAAAGGCCTGCGCCATGTTGAGCGCAGACCCGGCCAGCGTGCCATCTAGGCCGCGGCATGTGCCGTCGACCACGTGAATATCCTGGCCCATCAGGGAAAAGCGCGCATTGCCGCCACCAACGGGCGGCATCGCGTCGGTGACCAGCATCGCGCCGTCGATCCCCCGCGCCGCCAGCGCCACGCGCAGCGCGGCCGGATGCACATGCAGACCATCGACGATCAGCCCGAAATGACTGGTCCGATCCAGCAAAGCGGCGGCAACCATACCCGGCTCCCGGCTGCCCATCTGCGTCATTGCGTTGAACAAATGGGTGAAACCCGCCAGCCCCTCGTTCAAAGCCATAACCGTCTGGTCATAATCGGCTAGACTGTGGCCGGCAGCTACGATCACATCCGCCTGCGCGAGCGCCCGGATCGCACCGGGCGGCGCCAGCTCGGGCGCCAGCGTCACAATGCGCCGTCCGCGCGTCGGTTGTGTCAGTCGCGCCAGCGCGGCGGAATCAATCGGCGCGAACTTGGCCGCGTCATGAATGCCCTTCTTGCCGGGGTTCAAATGCGGCCCTTCGACATGCACGCCCAAAATGCCCGGCACCGACTGCGCCATCGCCGCCTCGCAAGCCGCGATTGCTGCGTCGACCTTATCCGCCACATCACTGATCAGCGTCGGCGTCATCCCGGTGGTGCCGAAGCGGCGATGCGCCTGCGCGATCGCGCGCATGCCCTCGACATCGGGACGATCGTTGAGCAGCACGTCGCCACCGCCATTGACCTGCGTGTCAATAAAACCGGGCAGCAACCAGCCGCCTTCCAGCATGATGTGCGCGCAACCGGACGGCAGCCTATTCTTGGGCACCACATCGACAATATGCGCGCCCTCCATCAGCAAGGCATGATCCTGCGCGATGCCATGCGGCTGCACGATCGCCGCGCCAACCAGGGCCGTCAGGCTCATAGCGTCCGCGTGACCTTGGCCAGATGCGGTGGCTGGTCGGGATCGAGCCCCCGCGCCAGCGCCAGCGCATTGGCGAGACCATAGAAGCTTTGCACCTGCGCTATGGCCGCGAGCACAGGATCAACCGCCGCCACGCCTGGCAGCGCCAGCGTTGCATCGACAATATCCTCATCCAGCCCCGCCGCGATGATATGCGCCCCGCGCGCGCGGAAATCCGCCAGCCGCTCGCGCATTCCTTCGCGCGCCACATCCATCGGTCCGAACGCCAGCACCGGGTCGCCCTCGCCAATCAAGGTCATCGGGCCATGCGCCACTTCCGCGATGCTGAAGGCTTCGGCATGCACGCGCGACGTTTCCTTGAGTTTCAGCGCCGCTTCCCCCGCGATCGGCAAAGTCAGCCCGCGCCCCAGCACCAGCATGGCGCGCGCATCCTTCAGTAACGGCACAGCACCCCTCCAGTCCGCCGCCAGGGCGCCCTGCAAGGTCGGGCCGATGGCTGGCAGCGCATCGCACAACCCATTGTCTCCGCTCCATTCCGCCACCAGATGCGTGAGCGCCACCAGCGTCGCGATGAAGCTTTTGGTCGCAGCCACGCTGGTTTCCGGCCCGGCATGGATCGGAATGCAGATATCGGCCAGGTGGGCGAGCGGTGCTTCAGCGTCATTGACGATCGCGATCAGCAACGCGCCCTGGCGTTTGGCATCCTGCGCGGCCGCGATCAGGTCCGGGCTGCGGCCCGACTGCGAAATCGCGATCAGCGGTACGTTCCGGAAATGCGCGGACGTCAAGCCATAGAGCGACCCGATCGACGGTGCATGGCTGAGCGTCGGCACGCCCGCGCGCGTTTCCAGCAGCACCTTGGCGAAGGCGGCGGCATGGTCCGAGCTGCCGCGTGCCAGCGTTGCGGCAAAGGGCGGGGCCAGCGCGCGCAATCTTGCGCCCGCCTCCCGCATCAGGTCGGCATTGCGCGCCAGTTGCTGCGTGCAGCGTTCGGGCGCCTGGGCCGTCTCGCGCGCCATGATCGTTGCGAATAAGTCCGAAGGATCAGTCATGGGGCAACCATACCAAATCACCGCCCAAGGGCAATTGGATTTAATTTGGTTGCATCATCCTGCCCAAATGATGATACCAGTGAACGAACGGACACAAGGTGGTAGTCCCGCCGCTCCGCATCGATGCCCTTTTTCAGGAGCATGTATGAGTACCGAAGCCATCGATCCCCGCTATGTCGACATCGACCAATGGCCGACCGCGCTCGCTGTAGAGGCAATGCTGGAAGGGCAGATGGCCGCCATTGCCGCCATAGGATCGCAAACCATGGCCATCGCGCAGGCCGCCGAAGCAGCCGCCGCACGCCTGGGCAGCCAGGGGCGGCTGGTTTATGTCGGCGCGGGCACGTCCGGCCGCGTCGCGGTGCAGGATGGCGTGGAACTCTACCCTACCTATAACTGGCCGGAAGATCGCCTGCTCTTCCTCATGGCGGGCGGGCTCGACGCGCTGACGCAAGCGGCTGAAGGCGCGGAGGATGACGCCGGCGCCGCCCGCGCCG
>NZ_DJDV01000078.1:0-2531 GCF_002431195.1 Sphingobium sp. UBA5915
TATCGCTACTGGGGGCAGGCCACGGATTTACAGCGACAAGAACGCTCTAGGGATTCTCTGAACAAGTCGTCGAGCGCGGGTCGATTTTGCTAGATTGAAGACCTTTCGGGGACGAGGGGATGAAGCAGCTTAGTTTTTCGGACGCGGAGTACGGGGGGAAGCGCAAGCGCACTCGGCGCGAGGTTTTTCTGGCGGAGATGAGCCGAGTGGTTCCGTGGAAGAAGCTCGAGGCGGTGATCGAGCCGCACTATCCGAAGGCGGGCCTCGGTCGTCGTCCGTACGCGCTTTCGACGATGCTGCGCATCCACTGCCTACAGCAATGGTATGCGCTGAGCGACCCGGCGATGGAGGAAGAACTCTACGAGATCGCGTCGATGCGGCAGTTCGCCGGCCTCTCGCTCGCCCGGGGATCGGTGCCAGACGAGACGACGATCCTCAACTTCCGTCACCTTCTGGAGCGTCACGGCCTGGCGGTGCGGATCTTCGATGCGGTGAAGGCCCATCTCGAAGCTGCTGGTGTGCTGCTGCGGCAGGGCACGATCGTCGATGCGACGATCATTGCGGCGCCGAGTTCGACCAAAAACGAGAAGGGCGAGCGCGACCCCGATATGCATCAGACGAAGAAGGGCAATCAGTGGTACTTCGGCATGAAAGCCCACATCGGCGTCGATGCCGAAAGTGGGCTGGTGCACACCGTGGTCGGCACGCCGGCCAACGTCGCTGACATCACAAAGGCCGACGACCTGTTGCACGGCGACGAGAGCGTGGCCTTCGGCGATGCCGGCTACACAGGCATCGAGAAGCGGCCGGACCGCAAGCACACAGCCGAGTGGCATGTGGCGATGAAAGCCGGCAAGCGCCGCGCGCTGAAGGGCTCGGCCCTTGGCCGTATCCTGGAGCGGCTCGAAAAACTCAAGGCGCAGGTTCGCGCCCGGGTCGAGCATCCGTTCCGAGTGGTCAAGCGGCAGTTCGGGTACCAGAAGGTGCGCTACCGCGGGCTGGCCAAGAACACCGCGCAGCTGCACACGCTGTTTGCTCTCTCCAACCTCTGGATGGTCCGCCGAAGATTGCTGGCGACAGGGTAACTGCGTCCGCGGAAGGCCCGCAGCGAATAGAATGGAAATACCTCACCCCGTACGCCGGAGGCTTCCCTTGTCGCAAGCTCCCCGACCACTTGAAAATGACATGAAAATCCGACGAAGACAGATCCTGCACCTCAGTCTGTCTTGTTCAGACGTTCCCTAATGAGGTGCGGCTAGAACCCTATTATCGACACTGCGATCAACGAGGGCGATGGCGATCTTGTCGGCGATGGTGGCATCGAGGTGCGCCATCAGGGCGGCATCGCGCTCGTCGCGCTCGCCGGCGCGCAGCTGACGGGCAAGTTCCCGGTTGAGCTCGGCAAGTGTGCCGTCGCGGCCGAGCAGTGCCTTCAGGCGGGCCAGCTCGCGCGCATCGGCCTCGGGACCGAGGCGCCATTCGCGTTCGAGGATCGCCAGCGAATTCACGGCGACGCGCATCTGGAAGCCCAGCCGCGGATCGGCCTTGTCGAGGGCCGGTGTCGCTTCCTCGCGCAGGAAGTCGGTGATGGCGGCGAGGAATTCCGGGGCGGTGGGGCGATCCTGTGCCATGTCAGCCGGCCTCCTTCAGGAGCTGCAGCAGAACGACCTCCGTCTCGACAGCGCGCCGGCCGATCGAGGCCATCTCCATCGATTTCAGCGCGCCGGACAGGTGCTTGTAGGCCTGGGTATGGCAGATGATGCCCCAACGCACCGTGCCGAAGACCTCCCACCAGCGCGCGCGTGCGGGATCGACCTTCCCGCCGCCGGCGCTTTCGTAGGCTGCCCACATCTCCTCGCGGCTGCCGAATCCGCCGGCCGGCTTGTCGATGCTGCCGAAGCGCCAGCTCTTGATGCAGACCCATCCGAGGTCCTCTACGGGATCGCCCAGGTGCGCGCCTTCCCAGTCGAGGATCGCGGTCACGCCGGTCTCGTCGACCAGATAGTTGCCCGTGCGGTAGTCGCCATGCACCAGCACCGGCTCGGCAATCGGTGTGGGCTTGCGCCGGTCGAGCCATGACAGCGCCAACTCGAAGACCGGCTGGGCATAGTTGAGCGTATCGAGCTGACGGCGTAGCAGCGCGATGCCGTCGCCCGCCTGGCGCGTCGCGAGCGGTGGCAGTGTCGCACTATCGACGGCGTGGATATGCGCCAGAATTTCGCCCAGCTGGCCCGCGATCCTGGGGCGCGCTTCGGCGTAAGGCATATCACGCAGCAGTTTGCGCGCGATTGCGGTGCCGCCGATGCGGCGCATCACATAGGCCTCTCCAAGCCCGTCTTGTACCGCCAGCTCGAACAGGACTTCCGGTGCGCGCACGCCCGCCTGGAACGCCGCGCGCAGCACATGGAACTCGGTGGCGCGTGGCAGGGAACCCGCGCCGTCGGCGCGCATCGTCGGTGGATCGCGGCGCAGGATCAGCTCGTGACGCGCGCCATTCACGACCGCGTCGAAACTCCAGGTCTCGCGCGACG
>NZ_DJDV01000026.1:0-25345 GCF_002431195.1 Sphingobium sp. UBA5915
CCCCCTCCCGCAAACGCCCCCTTTCAGGGAAGGGGGCTTGAGATCGCCTTGATGGCCTTCAATCCCGTTCCAAAACGAGCGATCGCGTCCCTGTTTCTCTCCAGCTCGCCATAGGGCAGATAGGCGAAGTCGAGATCGGCAATACGGCTGAAAGCCGGGCGACGGAGTTGCGCGCGAACGTCCTGCTCGCGCGCATTCGGTGCGACCAGGAATAGCCCGGCGGCAGCGTGCAGATCGCTCCCCGACAGCGCCAGATCGAGCATGCGCACGATCCCCGAGTAGATCGAGGTCGAATGTTCAACCTCGAACGCGGCGGCGACGCCGTCGCCACCCTTCGCCAGCCACAACACGTCGATGAGGCGGATCGAGTCCGCTCCGGGAGAGGTCGCAATGGCGTCTGGAAGGCGCTCGAGGCATCCCTGTCCAAGCGGGCAGCCAGCGTGAAGTCGACCGCGGTCATTGGCGGCGATCCACACATCGTAACCGAGGGCATGGCCGAGGTCGCGCAGCCAGGCCTGGATTTCGGCGTGCGTGCGATCGGTTTCGCCCTGCGCGGCGGCTGTCTTGTCGAGCCGGCTTGCCTCCGCTCTGGCATGTTCCAATCTGCCGAGCCAGTCGTCGGCCGCCGTTGCGTCATCCTCCAGCGGTGGCGCGGGATAGCGGCCCGAGCCAATGTCGAACAACAGTCCGCCGATCGCGCCGAGATCGTTGGAGAGCAACTCGCGGTAACGGTCGTTGAGGTCGAGGATGCCGGCGCGCATGGCGAGAAAATGATCCCATGACCCGAGCTTCACCTTGGCGCCGGTGACGGCATTGTAGCCCTTGACGATCGCGGTATTGAAGGGCGGCACCAGCGTCGGGTGAAGGAAATAGAGCAGGTTGGCCGCCGCCGGCCCCAGCCCCTTGATCTTGAGCGCGTCTATGCTGCGGATGTGGCTGATGATCTCCTCGGCGGTATCGCAGCACGAGCAATTGTCGAGCAGGCGACCGAACGCCCGCTGGTTGTCCGGGCTTTCGTAGATGTCTGGAATGCGCAGCTTGGGCTTCCACAGCCAGGCATGGTCGGCGCCCTTGAAGATCTGCCGCTGTTCGGCGATCGAGTGGACAACCGTTTCCAGTGACGAGCCGCGATAGGCGACGCCGAACCGCCCACTTTCGATTTCTGCGACCACCTGCTGCAGCCCGCGACGGATGGAGCGGAAGTTTTTCAGCCGTTCGTCCCACAGAAACCAGGAGCGATAGGTGGCGCCGGGATCGTCTCGCCAACGACGGACAAGCTCGCTCACGAGATCATGATGTGTCGCGGGTAACAAGGTCATACTGGCTGGGTCATCTAAACTGGGCTCCTTGCCGTTCAGGCTATCGCGAGCAAGGGCGGCTTGCACGTTCAATGTGCGATCCGCGAAGCGTGCTCAAATTGTCGGTGATCGCGCAGGGAAACGCCGCTGGCATTGGGCGTTGCCGGTCGCAACCGTCGACCGGGCGCACAGCCAGGCAGACGGCCGGCACGGGCGTCGCCGCCCGGGAGCGGCGCCGCAACCAGCTTTTTCCGGTCGAACTTAGCGGATCACTGCTTTGCGATCGCGGTGACCTCGCCATCGCTGCCCTTGAGCGAGAGGTCGAAATCGACCTTGTCGCCGACCTTGACCGCATCGGTGATCGACGGCGCGGCCTTGAACGCCATCGTCATCGCGGGCCACTTGGCCTCCGGGATCGGACCATGATCGAGCGTGATCGTGCCTGCCGCCTTGTCGATCGCGGTGACGGTGCCATGGCCCTTGGCCTTGATCGCGGCGTTCGCGTCAGGCGCCATCGACATGTTGCCCATGTCGCCGCTCATGGTCGCGGCGGGCGCCGCCTCGTTGGTCTCAGTCGCAACGGGGGCCTCCGCCTTCTTGCCGCACGCGGCAGTCAGGGCGGCGAGGCCGAGGGCAATGGTCAGTCGTGCATGGTTCATCGTCTTCTCCTTCATGATGAAACGGGTTGAGGGATGGGATCGGTCTTGGGCCGGCGCAACAGCAGGTAGGCGGCGGGCAGGACGAACATTGAGAGCAAGGGCGCGGTCAGCATGCCGCCGATCATCGGCGCGGCAATCCGGCTCATGACCTCCGAACCCGCGCCTGATCCCAGCAGGATCGGCAGCAGGCCGGCCAGGATCACCGCCACCGTCATCGCCTTGGGACGGACGCGCAGCAGCGCGCCTTCGCGCACGGCGGCCTCGACCTCGGCAGCGTCCGGATGTGCGCCGCGCTCGGCCAGCGCGTTCTTGAGATAGATCAGCATCACCACCCCGAACTCGGCGGAGACGCCGGCGAGCGCGATGAACCCGACCCCGGTGGCGATCGACTGGTTGAACCCCAGCAGATAAAGCGTCCAGATGCCGCCGGTCAGCGCAAACGGCAGCGTCCCCATGATCAGCGCCGCCTCGTCGAAGCGGCCGAAGATGAGGTAGAGCAGCACGAAGATGATCAGCAGCGTCGCGGGCACGACCAGCTTCAAGCGGTCGACCGCGCGCTCGAGATATTCGAACTGGCCAGAGTAAGCGATGCTGACCCCAGGCGAGAGCCTGACCTGTTTCGCCACCGCACGCTGCAGATCGCCGACCACCGAGGCAAGATCGCGCCCGCGCACATCGACGTAGACCCAGGTCGAAGGCCGGGCATTCTCGGTCTTGAGCATCGGCGGTCCCTCGGCGATCGAGACGTTTGCCACGGTGCCCAAGGTGATCTGCTGGCCCGCGGGCGTCAGGATCGGTAGCGCCCGCAGCCTTTCGAGGCTGTCGCGCAATTCGCGCGGATAGCGCACGCTGATCGGATAGCGGGCGAGGCCCTCGACCGTCTCGCCGATCGTCTCGCCGCCGATCGCGCCGGAGACGATGGCCTGGACGTCGGCGATGTTGAGCCCGAACCGCGCGGCGGCGGCGCGGTCTATGTCGACATCGACATAGCGTCCGCCGGTCAGCCGCTCGGCGAGCGCCGAGCTGACGCCGGGCACGCTCCTGGCCACGGTCTCGACATCATGCGCGATGCGGTCGAGCTCGGCGAGGTCACTGCCCGACACCTTGACCCCGATCGGGCTCTTGATGCCCGTCGCGAGCATGTCGATGCGGTTGCGGATCGGCGGCACCCAGATATTGGCGAGACCCGGAAGCTTCACCCGGCGATCGAGCTCGTCGACAAGGCGTTCGGGCGTCATGCCCGACCGCCACTGGTCGCGGGGCTTGAATTGGATCGTCGTCTCGAACATTTCGAGCGGCGCGGGATCGGTCGCGGTCTCGGCGCGGCCGGCCTTGCCGAACACGCTTTCGACTTCGGGCACGGTCTTGATCAGGCGGTCGGTCTGCTGGAGCAGCTCACTCGCCTTGGCGGCCGAGAGGCCCGGCAGCGCCGAGGGCATGTAGAGCAGGTCGCCCTCGTCGAGATTGGGCATGAACTCGCCGCCGAGCCGGCTGAGCGGCCAGGCCGTGGTGGCGAACACCAGAGCCGCGATCAGCAGCACTGCCTTGGGCCGCTTCATCGTCCAGTCGATCGCGGGCCGGTAGATATTGGTGAGCCAGCGATTGACCGGATTGGCCTGCTCGGCCGGAATGCGGCCCCGGATCAGCCAGCCCATCAGGATCGGCACCAGGGTCACCGACAGGATCGCGGCCGCGCCCATCGCATAGGTCTTGGTGAAGGCGAGCGGCGCGAACAGCCGGCCTTCCTGCGCCTCCAGGGTGAAGACCGGAATGAACGACAGCGTGATGATCAGCAGGCTGAAGAACAGCGCCGGCCCGACCTCGGCCGCCGCCTCGGTGACGACGATCCAGCGCATCTCGCCATCGAGATGTCTGTCCGGGTGATCCTGCTCCCAGCGTTCGATCCTCTTGTGGGCGTTCTCGATCATGACGACCGCCGCATCCACCATCGCGCCGATGGCGATGGCGATGCCGCCCAGCGACATGATGTTGGCGTTCACCCCCTGGAACCGCATTACGACGAACGCGGCCAGCACACCGAGCGGCAAGGTCAGGATCGCGACCAGCGCCGAGCGGACGTGCCAGAGGAACAGGGCGCAGACCAATGCGACGACGATCAACTCCTCGACCAGCTTGCGGGTGAGGTTCTCGACCGCGCGATCGATCAGCTGCGAGCGGTCATAGACCGTGACCACCTCGACGCCCGGCGGCAGGCTTTTCCTGAGATCGGCGAGCTTGTCCTTGACCGCCGCGATGGTCTCACGGGCGTTCTTGCCTGACCGAAGAATAACGACGCCGCCGGCGACCTCGCCTTCGCCGTTCAGTTCGGCGATGCCGCGCCGCATCTCGGGGCCGACCTGGATCGTGGCGACATCGCCGAGCCGGACGGGCACGCCGCCCGCCGCAGTCTTGAGCGGGATTGCCCGGAAATCGTCGAGCGTTTTCAGATAGCCCGAGGCGCGGACCATATATTCGGCCTCGGCCATTTCCAGCACCGAGCCGCCGGCTTCCTGATTGGCTTGGCTGATCGCCTGCACTGCCTGGGCGTGGGTTACGCCGTAGGCCGCGAGCTTCACCGGATCGAGCAGCACCTGGTACTGCTTGACCATGCCGCCGATGCTGGCGACTTCGGCCACGCCGGTCACGGTCTTCAGCTCGTAGCGCAGGAACCAGTCCTGCAACCCGCGAAGCTGCGAGAGATCGTGCCGGCCGGTGCGGTCGACCAGCGCATATTCATAGACCCAGCCGACCCCGGTCGCGTCCGGCCCGAGCGCGCTGCGGGCGCTGGCCGGCAACCGACCCTGGACCTGGTTAAGATATTCGAGCACGCGGCTGCGCGCCCAGTAGAGATCGGTGCCGTCCTCGAAGATCACATAGACGAAGCTGTCGCCGAAGAAGCTATAGCCGCGCACCGTCTTGGCGCCGGGCACCGACAGCATGGTGGTGGTGAGCGGATAGGTGATCTGGTTCTCGACGATCTGCGGCGCCTGACCCGGATAGGAAGTGCGGATCACGACCTGCACGTCGGAAAGATCGGGCAGCGCGTCGATCGGGGTCGAGCGCACCGCCCACAGGCCCGCGCCGACCAGCGCGAGCATGCCGAGCACGACGAAGAAGCGGTTCCTCACCGACCAGCGGATGAGATGGGCGATCACTGGCCCGCCACCTTCGCCATATGCCGCAGCGTCGGTCCCGCCGGGGGCCGGTCGAACCCGAACCGGACCCGGTCACCCGCCTTGAAGCCGCGCGCGATGCCCGGATTGGCGAGCGCGAAGGTCATCGTCATCGCCGGCCAGTCGAGCGCGGGAACGGGCTCGTGGCTGAGCGTCACCGAATTGGCCGTGATCCGCTCGATCTTGCCCGTCGTCTCGTACAGCGTGGCTTTCGACGCCGGCGCGGCGATGGTCGCCGATGCCGCACCGCCGCCGATCGGCCGCGCCTCGATTCCCGACAGGCTCGCCTCGGAATCGATCAGGAACTGCCCCGAGACGACGACGTTCTTGCCGGGCGACAGGCCGGCAAGGATCTCGGTCTCGCCGCCTGCCTCGCGGCCGATGCGGACCTCGGCGGGATGATAGCGCCCGTCGCCTGCGGCCAGCATGACGAGCGTGCGCCTGCCCGTGCGGATCACCGCTTCGCTCGGCACCAGCAGCGCCGGCTTGGCATCGCCGCCAAGCGCGACGCTGGCGAACATGCCCGGCCGCAACCGGCCGTCCCGGTTGGGCAGCTCGATCCGCACGGTGAGCGTGCGGCTGTCGGCCTGCGTGGTCGGCAGGATCGCGATCACCCGGCCGGCGAAGCGCTCGCCGGGGAAGCCCGCCAGCGTGGTGCTGGCATTCTGGCCGACCCGGACATCGCCCGCGCGCGCTTCGGGCACCGCGGCATTGAGCCAGACGGTGCCGAGCCCGCTTACCTGGGCGAGCGTCTGGCCCATGGCGAGCGTCACGCCGGCACGGGCGTCGAGCGTCTGGATCGTGCCCGAGATCGGCGTCGTGATCGTCACCACGCCGTTCGGGCGTCCGCTCCGCTCGACGCTGGCGATGAGGCCGTCGGACATGCCCATCAGCCGCAGTCGCTGGCGCGCGGCCGCGGTGAGGTCGGGCTTGCCGAGCCGCCTGACGCTCAGATATTCGGTCTGCGCGCCGCCCCATTCGGGCAGGAGCAGGTCCGCGATCGGCGCGCCGGCGCGGACCACGTCCCCGGGCGCTCGCGCATAGACGCGGCTCACGAACCCGCCCGAACGCGCCTGGATGACGGCGACGTCGCGCTGGTTGAAGTCGATCGTGCCGGTGACCTCGAGGGCCGAGGCAAGGCTGCCCATCTTCGCCGCGACGACCCGCAATCCCAGGCTCTGCCGCGCGGCGGGATCGACGGCGACCGTGGGGGCCGCGCCGGCGCTTCCTCCGTCCGCGTATCGCGGCACGAGCTGCATATCCATGAAGGGCGACTTGCCGGGCTTGTCGAACTTCTGGTTGGGGAACATCGGATCGTACCAGTAAAGGACTTTGCCTGCCCCGGCGGGCGTGGTCGCCTCCGATTGCGGTGCCTGGCGATGGCCAGCCCAATAGCCTGTGCCGCCGGCCAGCAGCGCGACAGCCAGGATCGATGCGCCCCAGCGCAGCGCGGATTTATCGAGCGTCATGGCCGCTCCTCCCCATAGGTGATAGTGATGCGGACCGCGTCGCGCGCGACGTCGGCTTCGCGGTTGAGCGCCTCGACCTCGGCCTCCGCGAGCCCGAGCGTCGTGAGCAGCGCGGCGCCAAGGTCGAGCTTGCCGGCGCCATAGCTGTCGCGGTCGAGCTCGGCGCGGTGCCTGGCGAGTGGCACCAGCGTCTCGCGGGCATTGCGCAACCGGGAGAGATGCATGGCATGGTCTGCGAGATCGGCGTCGAGCTGCGCCACCAGCTCGCGGCGGATCGCCTCGCGGTCGAACCGACCCCCTTGCGCAAGGCTCTCGCTTGCAGCGATCCTGGGGTTCTGGCGCTTGCCGGCGAACAGCGGCAGGTCGATCGACACGCCGACCGAGGCCATGTCGCCGTACATGGGATCGCGCCGGCCATAGGTGACGCCGACCTTCCAGTCGGGGCGCTTGTCGGCGCGCGCGAGACGCACGTCCGCTTCGGCGACTGCGATCCGCGCGTCCTGCGCGCGCAGGGCGGGAAGCGCATCGATCCCGGCCCGCAGCCGGATCGGATCGACATCGAGCATCGGCGGGTCGCCCGTCGCCTGCGGGTCGGGGTCGCCGGTATAGCGCGCGAGCCGGGCCCGCGCCTGCGCCACCACCGCAGCCATCTCGGCGCGGCGATCGGCGATGGCGGCGCGGAGCTGGTCGGGCTCGAGCGCCTGGCTCGGGCGCGCGCTGCCCGACGCCAGGCGTGCGGTCACGGTCTTCTGCAGGTCGTCGAGGCTGGCATCGAGCAGGTCGAGCTGCCGGAGCCGGCGTTCTCCATAATAGAGATCGACCCAGGCGAGGGCGGTCTCGAGCCGCACGTTGCGGCCTTCGACCAGCTCGCCCGCCTCGGCGATACCGATATCGGCCGCGGCGCGCGCGGCGCGTGCATGGCGCTTGGCGAGATTGGGGAAGGTCTGGCTGAACCCGATCGTCGCCATAGTGAAATCGTCGCGCGTGAAGCTGCCGGCATTGGGGCCGCTCACCGGGAAGTTCTGCAGGCCCAGGTCGAGCGTCGGATCGGGCAGGCGATCGGCCGCGACCGCCGAAGAGCGGGCGCCGGCTGTCGCCGCCGCGCGCGCCTTGAGGCTTGGCGCGTTGGCGGCAGCGAGCCTCACTGCCTGCTCGTAGGTGAGCGGGCCGGCCGACACCGGCACGGCCCAGGCGCTCGCAAGCGTCGCACCGATAGAGAGCAACAGGCGTCGCACAGCGCGCCTCGGCATCATGATCATGGATATCATCCCCTCATGACAGAGGCGGCGCGCCAAGATGTGACGCGCCGCTCCGGAGCGGGTTTAGCCCTTGTCCGACCTGACTGCGCCGCGCATGCAGTCGGCGGCGCTTGCCTGCATCATCGCGCAATCGCAGCTGGCCATGTCCCGGCTGTCGGGCACCCATATGCGGACACGCGCAGGGCCAGTCGCCCGCGGACCATATTGCGGCGCCGACCGCCATTCCCAATGGCCTTGCGGCGTGCGGCTCGCGTCGGTTGCAAGCGCAGGCGCGGCGAGACTGAGGGCCGCCACAAGGGCGGCCGGAAGCAGTTTGATCATCACGAAAACCTTTGACTGAAAAGAAGGAAACCGGGCGCGCACGCATCGATCGATGCGCGCAGCCCGTGCTCGTTCAATCAGGCAAGGCTGGTGGGAGGATCCGGCTCGGGCGCAACCGCCTTGCCGGTCAATATCGTGTCGGTCGTCCAGAAGCTGGGCGCGTCGTAGAGACGCGCAGGCGCAATGCCGCCTGTCAGGTCAGCTGCGACCAGCGGGATCACGCACCCCATCGCGGCGATGCAATCGAGCGTCAGGCCCTTGCAAGGCTTTTCGCTGGGCGCAGGATGCTGCTTGGCCATCATCGCCATGCAGTCCGCATCCATGCCCTTGGCCAGCGGCGCGCCTGCCGCCTCAGGCACGCTGTGCGCGGCCGCCATCTGGGCTCCGAAGAGACCGGACAGCGCTCCGATGACGAGCAGAAGCGCGAGCAGGCGTTTCACGAACGACTATTCTAGCGCGCTGGAACCGAAGTTACAAATGGAGCTTTCCCCTCAGTGCCTTGCGAACACGCGCTGGCCAGACGGGCCGAATGCTACCACCTGATAGGACTGTGCCGGCTGACTGGGGATCTCCATGCCCGGTGATCCCAAAGGCATTCCCGCAACGGCAAGGCCAGCCACCCCGCGCGGGCGCACTGCCAGAACCCGCTTGATGTCATTGATGGGCACATGCCCCTCGAACACCATGCCGTCGATCACGGCGGTGTGGCAGGAGGCGAGACGCAGCGGCACACCATGCGAGCGCTGGAAGGAAGATCGCGAGCGGTCGTCGACGATCGTGACGGAACGCTTGAACTGTGCGCGGATCTGCGCGGCCCACTTTTCGCAGCAGCCACAGCCGGGATCGCGATGCACGAGGATCGGCGTCGCAGAGCTGGCCGCTGTCGCCATGAAGATGGCGGCCAGCGCCGCGATCGCCTGCTTCTTCATCTTTCGAATCTCAAGTTCCTGCTTCGGTCACTGTGTCCGCTTGCCATGCTCACGCAGCCAGGCTTGCAGTTCGTCGATTTCGCGTCGCTGTTCGGCAGAGCTCTTGGTGGCCATGTCGCGAACCTTGGCGTCGCGCGTTTCGCGGAGCACGATCTGTGACATGGCGATCGCGCCGCGGTGATGCTCGATCATCTTGCGGGCCCAGGTCTCGGTCGCATCGGTGCCAACGGCCGACATCATCTTACGATGCATCTCCATTTCGGCACGCGGGTATGGATTGGCGGGTGTCGGTTTCATCATGCCCGTGTCGGAGTGGCCCATCTTGCCATGATCCATGCCGTGCATGGCCTCCTGGGCGAGGACCGGGCCGGCGGCCAGCAGTAAGAGGGGAGCGAACGCCATTCCTGATCTTTTCATCATCGTCTCCTTTGTTGCCCCTAGGTAATACGCACCGTGAAGGCGGAGCCCTCACGGTTGGGGGGAAACGGCGTAACCCACCACATCTGCAAAAGGTGCCCGGAACCAAGTGGGCGCACCCGGACAGATCAGTTGCAACCAATGCTGGACGACGCCCACCGAGGAGGCGGCAGGTGCCATCCGTTTGGCGAGGTACGGACAAATCAACGACGGTCCCGGGGGATCTACTCAAACCGACAGTCGCTGCGAACAATACGTATACCGAGCTTGGACCAGGGACCATACTCCTGAAGGCGAAGAAACAAAGTCTTCCCCTCGAGAGATCGAGCGGCAGTGTTCAACACTTCTCAGAGGAGTCCAAGATGATCAAGAACTCCATCATGGTTGCGCTCGCCGGCATCTCGATGCTCGCAGCGGTCCCTTCATTCGCTCAGGGTATCGGACATACCTTCTTCATGCGCGGCTCGATCGTTGACACGGGCAGCAACGGCACGGTCGTCTGCATCGGCAAGGCCGATGGCGCCGAGGTCGGCCAGAAGCTCGAGGTCTATCGCGTTGTGACCCATCCGGGTCCGTCCAAAGGCGTGGCGCCGACTTATCACCGCCAGCTCATCGGCCATGTGACGATCGATCATATCTTCGATGATCACTTCGCGCACGTGTCCGTCGCCGACGGCACGCCTGCCAAGCACGACATCGTCGAGCTTCGCAAGAACTGACGAGCCGGTGGCCCGGCGGCACAAGCTGCCCTGACGCGAGACGTCGGGGCAGCGGGCTGGCGGCGGCAACGGACCGTTCGGGGTCAAAGCGAACCGCTTGACCCTGGACCATGGTCCAACCGGCATGATGATCGAGCGGATGACATGGGCAATTTCAAGATCGGCGAACTGGCCGCCGCTGCGGGCGTGGGCCGCGACACGATCCGCTATTATGAGCGGATGGGTTTGCTGCGCGAACCCGCGCGCACGGCGGCGGGCTACAGGCTCTACGACGCGACCGACCTCGAGCGCGTCAATTTCATCCGCTCGGCGCAGGAGCTTGGCTTCACACTCGAACAGGCCCGGCAGTTGCTGGCGCTCAGGGCGTCGGACATCGCGCATGCCCAGGCCGTGCTCGATATCACGCTCGCCAAGATCGCTGACGCCGAAGCCCGGCTCGAGCGCCTGTCCGATATCCGCGACATGCTGCGGATGCTCGCCGACGAATGCCCGGGCGAAGTGCCCGTCTCCGATTGCCCGATCCTCGCCTTCCTGACGGCGCGGCGGAAAGACCAGCAGCATAACAAGAAACATCAGGCAGCGCAGGACGAACGATCACCACGAGCGAAAGGGGTTTTGTTATGAAGAAAATGCGTTTGATCGGCGTCCTCACGCCGGCGCTGCTTCTGGGCGCCTGTGTAACCACGCGGCCGACCTCGGCGCAGGTCGAGAGTTGCCGGGCGATGGAGGGCAATATGGGTCTCCAGACGCCGCATGATCATGGCGAGATGAAGGGGCAGGGGCGCAACCCGATGAACCTCTCGCACGACCGGTGCCTTCAGATCCTGCGCAACGCGCAATGATCCGGTCCGGGCGCCAGCCCTGGCGCCCGGACACAGTTTTCAAGCCAAGGAGCAAGCTATGATCGACCATGCGAAAAAAGCCCTTCCGCTTGTCGGCGGAAGCCTGTTGCTGGCGCTCGCGCTTTCGGGCTGCGACCGCCAGGCCGACCAGACGGTGCCGCCCGCGGCGAACAGCGTCGCCGCCACCCCGGTCCTGACCGACAGCGGCAACGCTGCAGACGCGGCGCCGATGGACGCGATGAGCAACCAGGCCGAGATGGAGCGGCATCACCGTCAGGCGATGGACCATGACGCGATGCGCGCCGGGGCCGGCAACCAGACCGCGCCGGCACCCGATCCCGCGCCGGGCAATGCGGCGATGCCGATGAAGGATATGTAAGCGCGCTGAAAAAGGGGATGAGGATGTCCAGGCGGATCAGCCTTCGACGCTTGAGCCTCGGCTGCGCAATCGCTCTCAGCCTGTCCGCGGGCGCGGGCGCGCAGGAGGGCGAGGATCATGCCGCGCATCATGGCGCAGGCATGCCGGCCGGCGGGGGCATGTCCGCACCGGCATCGTCGGGGTCGTCGGACATGGCGAAGATGATGAACCCCATGATGGATCGCATGATCAATGGGGAAGGGGAGAATGAGCACGGCCACGAATCGCGCCGGACCGGCTTCATCTCGCAGCTGCTCGCCTTTCCCGCGCTCGACGAAGCGGCGAGGCAGCGGGTCGCTGCGCAGGCTGGCGAACGGGTAAGCACGGGCCTAGCGATGATCAACGCCGCCTCGGCCGACGGCGCGCGTGCAACCACGGTCTCGGCCCGGCTCGATGCGGCGCGCCGCCTGCGCGAGGGAACCGACCTGTTCCGGTCCGGCACCGCCGCGCAGGGCGCGATCGGCGGCTTGCAGCCGCCCCGGGAGGTCGGGCTTGCCTGGCTGCGCGATCAGCTCGACATCGACCAGGCCGCGCCCGGCCATGCCGATCACTGGTTCGGCATCTCGCCCTCGCACCTGCTTCTCATGCTCTTCCTGGGGCTGGTGAGCGCCACGCTGATCGCGCTGCAGATCTTCCGCCTCCGGCGGATCGGGGCGATCGCCGGTGGTGTCCCCACCGGCAAGACATTGACAAAGCCGGAGCCGAAGGCTGCCCAGCCCGCTACCAGGGTTGCGCCCGCGCCTGCCCCCGTTGCCGACAGCGCCGGGCTCGCGCCGAGCAATGCGGCCGCGCCCGCTGGGGCTTCGCTGCGCAAGCCCAAAAGCTGGGCGGGGCAGCTGCGCGTGGTCCAGATCGTGCGAGAGACGCCGAGCGTGCTGACCTTCCGGCTCGCGGACCCGGCCGCCGACCGGCTGCCGTTCGACTTCCTGCCGGGCCAGTTCCTGCAGGTCGAGGTAGAGCCCGAAGCGGGCAAGACCGCGCGCCGTTCCTACACGATCGCCTCTTCGCCGACCCAGCGGGCCTATGTCGAACTGACGGTCAAGCGCGAGGAGCAGGGCGTGGTCTCGCGATACCTGCACGACAAGGTCGTCGCCGACGATCTGCTGAAGGTCAGCGGACCGTTCGGCGCCTTCACCTTCACGGGAACGGATGCCCAGAGCATCGTGCTGATCGCGGGCGGGGTCGGCATCACCCCGATGATGTCGGTGCTGCGCTATCTCACCGACACCGCGTGGAAGGGTGATATCTTCTTCTTCTACGGCGCACGGTCGACCGAGGAATTCGTGTTCCGCGACGAGCTCGAGCGGCTCGAACGCCGTTTTCCCAACCTCCATGTCGTCGCCGCGATGCAGCGCGCGCCCGGCACCGTCTGGATGGGCCCCGAAGGGCCGATCACGCGCGAGATGATCCTGGCCGCGGTGCCGGAGATCGCGAGCCGGCGCATCCATATGTGCGGCCCGCCGGCGATGATGGGCGCGATGCGCGGCGTGCTGGCCGAACTCGGCGTCCCCGAAGCGCAGCTGCACACCGAGGCGTTCGGTCCGGCCTCGCTGCCGGCCGACCACGAGGATCTCGAGGTCAAGCCCGCGCCCCCGCCAGCGGATAAGCCGGCCCCGAGCGCCGAGGTGGCGCCGAGCACGGTGACCTTCTCCGTGTCGGGGGTGTCGGCGGCCTTGCCCGCGGACGAGACCGTGCTGGAGGCGGCCGAGGGCGCGGGCGTCGAGATCCCCTATGCATGCCGTGCGGGCACATGCGGCGCCTGCGTGGTCAAGCTGCTGCAGGGCGAAGTGACGATGGAGGTCGAATCCGGCCTTGCGCCCGCCGACAAGGCGCAAGGCTATGTGCTCGCGTGCCAGGCGAAGGGGACGGGCACGCCGCTCGTGGTCGAAGCCTGATGCGCGAACGCAGCGACATTGCCGTGGGCCTGCTGGTCGCGTTCCTGCTGCTGTTCCCGTTCGGCTATCTCGTGCATGTGTCGCCCCGCTTTCCGGGTAGCCTCGCTGGCGGGATCATCGGGATCGCAGCGCTCGTGCTGATGCTGCTGACGCTTCCCTATGTCGCGGCCAAGCACATCGCCTGGGTCGACAAGGCGCTCTCCCGGCTCGTCAGCAAGCCGACCCTGCTCGCCATCCACATCTATGCCGGCGTGCTGGCGCCGATCCTGGGTCTGGTCCACGCCGCGCACAAGCTCGAAAGCCCGGTCGGACTGCTTCTGACCGTCCTCCTGCTGATGACGGTCATCACCGGCTTCATCGGCCGTTACCTGCTTGCCCAGCTTGGTCGGGCGCTGCGCGGACGCAGGTCGGAACTGGCCTCGCTTCGCGCCGCCTTCCTCGAGGAGCCGGCGGCGCCGACGCAGGCCGATACCGCAGCCGCGCCGCTGTCGGGCTGGAAGCGCTATCTGTTCGTCGCCGGGGATGCGCCCGCGGGCCAGCACCCCCAGGACAAGGCGGGGATCGCCGCGGCGCTGGCCGATACCGAATTCGCGATCCGCGCCGAAGAGGCGACCAACACCCTGTTCGCGCGATGGCGGTTCCTGCACATCCTGCTGGGCTGTCTCATCTTCGCGCTGCTCGCGCTCCACGTCGGCGCGGCGATCTATTACGGGCTGCGCTGGCTATGAGCTGGCAGCGTCTTTCCTACGCCGTCTTCATCGCAGCCCTGCTGGTGATGGTCGCCGCGGTCGCGATCCGGATGCGATCGGACGCGCCTAGGGATGCCGGCCTGGTGGCGCAGCTCGTCTCGCCCGGCCCGCTCTCGAGCGCGCACCAGTCCTTCGCCGGCCAATGCACGGCCTGTCACACGCCGGGCAAGGGCGTCGAAACCCGGACCTGTCTCACCTGCCATGCAGGCACGGATTTCGGGACGAAGCAGTCGACTCAGTTCCACGCGAAAGCGACGCAGTGCACCTCCTGCCACGTCGAACATGAGGGAGAGCGCGGCATCATCCGCATGGATCACGCCGCCTTGCTCGACATGGCGAAGTGGCGGCAGCCGTTGGCGGGCATGTCGACAAACATTCGAAGCCTGACCCCCGAGACCGCGCTCAATTGCGCGAGCTGCCATGCGTTCCGCGATCCGCACCAGGGCCTGTTCGGCACCGACTGCGCGAGCTGCCACAAGACCGACAGCTGGAAGATCGCCAATTATCGCCATCCGTCGGTCAATTCGACGCAGTGCGCCGAGTGCCACAAGGCGCCGCCCAGTCACTTCATGGAGCATTTCAGCATGGTCTCGCAGCGCGCAGCCGGATCGAAAGCGCGCGTCGACCAATGCTATGCCTGTCACGCCACCGACAGCTTCAACAATATCCGCAAGCGAGGCTGGTATGATCACCATTGAGGCCGACTGGCTGAGCGCCTTCTTCCGGCTTGCGGTGATCGGCCTGGAACTGGCGGGCACGCTGACCATCCTCGTCGGCGCGGGGCTCGCAACCTTTCTGTTTGCGCGGCGGGCGAGGGCGGGCGACCGGACCGAGGCCTATAGCGCGTTCCGCTCGGCGCTCGGCCGCAGCATCCTGCTCGGTTTGGAATTTCTGGTCGCCGGCGACATCGTCAAGTCGCTGGTGATCAACCCGACGCTCGACGATCTCATCGTGCTGGCCGGGCTTGTGCTGGTGCGGACCTTCCTGAGCATCTCGCTTGGGGTCGAGATCAACGGCCACTGGCCTTGGGAGGAAACCCGGATGGCGCGGGAGAAGGCGCGTGCTGCGGCGTTGGATGGGTCGCCTATGACGGCTGAGGCCGCCGGACGCGGCGCAGCGCTCAAGGGATAGCAGATGGGAGGTGCATGATGATCGAGAGACGCGAATTGCTGATGGCCGGCGCCGGCCTTGCCGCCGCTGGAACGCTGGCTGGGCCGGCGGCGGCGCAGCAGCATCGAATGGAAGGGATGGCGATGTCGATGACGGACTGCATCGACGATTGCGTGGCTTCGCACCGCATGTGCCTGGAGACCGCCGCCTGGCTGACGAAGCAAGGCGGCGCGTCAGCCACGGCGTCGCTGATCGCCATGCTGAACGACTGTGCGGAACTGTGCCAGGCGACCGCCAACTCGATGCTGCGCGAATCCTCCCTCCATACCATCCTGTGTCGCGCCTGCGCTGACGGCTGCGAACGATGTGCGCGGGAATGCCTGAGCCACGTCGTGGGCGAGCGGATCAAGCGTTGCTCGGCTACCTGCAAGGATTGCGCCGCCAGCTGTCGGATGATGGCGGACATGGCCAGCTGAGTGTCCTAGAACGCGCCCAGGCGTAGTGGGGTCAAGCAGCTCCGGCACGATTGAAGCGATCCGTCGGCTCCACAATGTGGGACCGCTGCGAAGCTGGGTCGTACGGGCGCGAAAGCGGGACTGGTTAGGTATCGGCGGTAGCGCTTTTAGACTAGCCAGGCAGCGATCGCGCCAACCACCGACTTGGTTTCGGCAACGTCGCGGACTCGAACGGTATCCAGCCCGAGGTGCTTGGCCGGATAATCATTTCCGCCCGGGAAGATCGCGTCACCGAAGAAGATCATCTCGTCGAGCGCGACGCCGGTCTGCTCGGAAAGGCGCTTAAGGCCATAGGCCTTGTCTATCCCTTCGCGCGTGATGTCGATCGATGTCGCCCCGCCGATATTGATGGCAAAGCCTGGCAGCAACGGCTGGAGCAGGGCCTGCAATTTCTTGCGCTTGGCGTGATCGGGATCCCACGTGTCCTTGGCCTCGAGCGGCGCCTCCTGACCGAGCGCGGAGAATGTGATCTGGCTGCCGCGATCCTCGATCTGCTCGCCCCAGATGTTCTCGTTTGGATAGCCCGCCTGCTCGACCGCCTTGGTCAGTGCTTCGCGGATGCGCTGGCTTTCGTCGCCGGTGAACAGATCGGCATAGATACGCGTCCATTGGCCGTCGGCGTGACGATAGAGCTTGGTGCCCGTGGTCGGCTGGATGATGAAATTGTCGAGCCGCGCCCGGGCGGGCATGCGCGACACCACCTGTTTCTCGAATTGCGGCCAGTCGCCTCCGGAGATGATCGCTACCATCGTCACGTCGAGCAGGCGGGTAAGCAGATCCGCCATTTCATCGTCGAGCGGCTGCTTGCTGAGCGCGAGCGTTCCGTCGAGGTCGAAAGCGGCCAGTCGCTTCATGATGATCCTCCCACAAGCGGCAGCAGAAATGCGTCGATGGCATCGGCGATGCCATCTTTGTCGTTGCTGGTTGAAATGTAATGCGCTGCGCTACGGATCTCCTCAGGCGCCTTGCCCATGGCGTTCGTTAGTGCAACGTATGGCCCGCCCCGTCGGCAAGCGGTTTGTGTTGGATGTACTGAGCAGTCTGCGAAAACGTATCCGGCCTTTCGATGCGAGATCGTTGGCCAAGATGGAGATCCGCGCGTCCTGGTCCTCATAAAGGGGCCGGCATCGAGTGCCATTTTGCGCCATAGGGTTCCAAGACACCGGTCGACTGTCAGGCCATCTGTCACTTACCTCCCGCAGACGTCATCCAGTCGGTGCGAGGTGCATCGACCGAACTCATTCAGGCCGCTTGCGCAACCGGATTGAAGGTGCGCTCGTGGCGGAGCAGCGCCCAGACTATACGTGCCATCTTGGCAGCCAGGGCGACCACGACGGTGTTGGCGTGGGAGCGCGCAAGCAGACCGCGCAGCCAGGCGCCAAGGCGTGTGTCACTCTTGCTCATCGTTGGTAACGACGAACGCGCTCCCTGGATAAGGATCTTGCGAAGATAACGGCTACCGCGCTTGCTGATTCCCAGCAGTCGCGGCTTGCCCCCCGTTGTCGCTTGTCGTGGTACCAAGCCCAGCCACGCGGCAAGATCACGGCCACGCCCGAAAGTGCGGGCATCGCCAACTGCGGCCACAAGCGCGGTCGCATTAAGCGCCCCGATGCCGGGTATGGTCAGCAGGCGCCGCGTGCGCTCGTCCTCCTGCGCCGCTTGGGTGAACTCGGCATCGAGATCGCCGATCCGCTCGTCGAGTGCGGTCCAGCGCTGCCGCATATCACTTACAAGCCGGTGGATGCGGCAGCCAAGCACTGGCTCGTCTGCGTCAAGCAACTCGGCAAGCCGGACGGCGAGCTTTGCACGGCCTTGGGGTACGATGTGGCCACGTTCCAGAAGCAGGCTCCGAATCTGGTTCATTAGCGAAGTGCGTTCACCGACGAGCTGATCACGAATGCGATGCAGCGTCTGCATGTCCAGCTGTTCTTCGGACTTCAGCTCGACAAATCGCATAGTCGGCCGTGTCGCAGCTTCCGCGATCGCCTCGGCATCGCGGTCGTCATTCTTCTGGGCCTTGACGTAGGGGCGGACATACTCAGGTGACATCAAGCGAATGGTATGCCCCTGCCGCTCCAGCGCACGGCCCATGTGATGCGCACCGCAGCAGGCCTCCATGGCCACGACGCACGGCGGCAGAGTGCCTGCATATGCGATGACCGTCTCGCGCCGCATTCGCCGGCGGACGACGACCTTCCCGGTTGCATCCAGACCAACCACGCTGCAGCTGTTCTTGCCCAGATCTACTCCAAGAACCGATACGTCCATGACCGTCGCTCCTTCCTAAATCCCTCCCGCTGCTACGAGATGATAGCGGTTCGGTTTAGGGGCGGGCCATCCATAAAGGGGGAGCGACTTGAGGAAAAAGTTGGGTGAAACCCGTAACGATCATTTCAAGACAAACGATACGTAGCATCGTAGGAATCGCCCAGGTTTCAGCTATGCTGAGCGGCATCTTATTCTGATATCGAACGACGAATTCGACAGCCGAGGACAGTGAGACTTGCAGGTGAGACGCCAGAAGCAGAGACTGCGCGACTTGATGGGCGCGTGGTCGCCTGAGGCCGTCTTCAGCAAGACCGGGAAGTTTCGCGTAGAAAGCCTTCGGAAGACCCTCACCAATTTGCAGGATCGCGCGCTGGATCTGATAGTCGTTGTCGAGTAGCCATTCGGCTGCGGCGCTGCCGCGCTGGTCGGCTTGCGTGGCTGCCTGGCGGGCTCGAGCCAGCCAGTCTTTCATGGCGTCGAGATGCGCCCAGATGGGAAGAGGCGCTGAGCGACCGATCAATCCTGTCAGCTGATGGCGTGTGGCGGTCTCGTCGGCCGCCCCCGAAATAGGGTCGGTCCCCTCAATATCGGCCATGATCAGGCTTGGGCGGCGAGGGGTAGCCGGAGGCAATTATGCCCTACGGCGATCTGCGCTTTTCCCGAGCGGATTGTCGCAGGCGTTACGAGCATTGGTACATTGCAATGCGTCATCAGGTAGGAGGCGACCGTTCCATAGGGTACGTCGGAAACATGCCGATGGCTGTGGCCGCGCGCGGACAGGACGGCAATATCGGCCCTCTCGCGCTGAATAAGATCGCACAGCACCTCGCGTACATCCTCGCCACGGATCGAAATCGTACGCATTCGTAGACCGGACGCCGAGAGGTTGGATTTCGTTCGATCCAGGTAGCTGCGTGCTGCTTGCTCATTTCGCTCTATAAGGGCTTGTTGAAGCTTCTTGTCCTCGACTTCCAGGGGCCGTGCCTCGATCATCTCGGGCGTAGGGACGACATGGACGAGCAGGAGTTCCGCTTCCGAGGCCTTCGCAAGACGCACAGCTAGGGGCAGCACGCTCTCAGCCCAACGAGAGCCGTCAAGCGGCACCACAACCCTTCTGTAGGGCGCTGCCGGAAGCGGGGCCTCTACCGGTACGAGCAGGACCGGGGCTGGCGTCTGCATGAGCACCTTGTGCACGGTTGCCCCCATGCCCGGGCGACCGGCCTCTTGCCTGCCTCGTCTTCCCAGTACGACCATGCCGTCGTCGCACTCTCGGACAAAGCGGCAAATTTCCTCCGCGGTTTGGCCTTCGGCCAATTCGATGGAGGTTTTGGTTGGAGGTGCGCTGGTCGCGGCGGCGCATCGATCGAGGGCGCGCAGGGCTTCGCGCCGCCGGAGGTTACATTCAATCGGGTCTGGACGAGAGCGCGTCGAGCCCTCGCCGTCAAGTACTTGTAGCAGGGTAATAGGGACGTCGAGCGTTGTCGCGAGCGCACGAGCGTGTGAGTAGATCCACGCATCATGATCGGAGCAATCGATACAGGCGACAATCCCGGACTGCGGTCGGGGGGACGCCTGCGCCAGAGCTGGAAATGCTGAAGCGGCTGATATCAAATGCTCCTCTTGCCTTGGATCTCCATCGAATTCGTGGCGGCTAGGACAGCGGGAACAACCGGCATTTCGGCCTGGCGTCCCCTCCCGTAGGGGGCACCAGAACGCTTGAAGCGCGCGGAATCTCAGGATTCAGCCCTTTTTTACCGCTGCTTGTACAGTAGACTTGTACAGCGAGACGGTATGAAAAAGACAAAAACCCCAGGACTCTACGTTCACCAAAACGGCGTCTATTACCTGCGCCGAGAGATCCCCGAAGCCCTGCGCAGCCAGTTCGGCGGCAAGTCCGAGTGGAAACAGTCGCTCGGCGTTCGCGACTATGAAGCCGCAAAGCAGCTGTTCGCGGCCGAAGATGCCAAGTGGCAGGCCCGAAAGAAGGTCGCCCTCGCCGCCCTCGGGCCGGACGCCGCGCCGATGACGGCCGAGCGAGCAGCGGACATCGCGGCCGAGTTCCTGCTCGGGAATCGGCGCGATGCTGCTTCGGTCAGGAAGGCGTCCGACCGCGCGGCCTTCGCGCTCGCCTTCGTCGCGGGCCACATCGAGATCGAGCAGACCGCCAAACTGAACCAACTGGCTGACGACGTGGAGTTCGGCCCCGACGGGACGGTCGCGGACGCCCGGGCGATGCCCTTCCCCGATCCGATCGAGGCGTTGCGGCAGGAGTTCGAACGCGGAGATTACAGCCGGGCGAGCATCATCCTTCCCGAAGTGCGCGAGTTTGCCGGTTTGCCCGACAAGCAGCCCGGCCGCCGCGAATCGCGTCTCCTCGCAGAAGCCTTGCTAGCCGAGCTCCTGAAGCCCGAGGTTCACAAGAATCCCACCAGCGTCGTGCCGGCCACCTGGGCTGCCCAGCTGGCGGCAGCGCCGCCGCCGGCCTGCGGCACCATGCGGGACGCCTATGAGCTGTGGAAGGAGTTCCAGGGCCCCAGCAGCCAGACTGCAGGCGAGTATCTGGTGGCCGTGAATCGGTTTCACGATCTGTTCGGCGACATGCCTCTGACGGCCGTCACCGCGCGGCATGGCCGGATTTTCCGCGACGCTCACATGGCGATCCCGGCGTACCTCACCAAGGATGAGCGCAGGCTCTCCTTTCACGATCTCTACGTCCATTTCGACCGGGTCGGACGCGAGGACCGTCCCGCGCTCTCGCCGGCATCGATCAAGAAGTATGTCGGCGGCCTTTCGGCGATCATCTCCTCTGTCCTGGAAGAATATGATCTGGACGGAAACCCGATGGCTCGCATCCGCATGATCGGGGAGAAGCGCGGGCGGGTGGTCGCCCAGACGGAGCGTCGACCGTTCACGGACGCGCACATGCACAAGATCTTCCTCGCCCATGTTCACAGGCTGCGCGGGCGAGGCGGATTTCCGGCGCTGCCTGCCGGGCGAGGAGGTCTATGCGGACGATCTCTACGGGGTGTTCCTGCTGGCGGCTGCCACCGGAGCCAGGATCGAGGAGCTCGGCCAGCTCCTTGTCAGCGACGTGAGGACCGAGAAGGGCATCCACTATCTCTGGCTGGATAACCTGGGGGATGATCAGGAGCTGAAGACCGACAGCTCGAGGCGCCGGGTGCCCTTGCACCCGAAGCTGATCGAGCTCGGCTTCCTGGAGTGGGCGCGGCGGGGTCGCCAGCCGGACCAGCGGGTGTTTCGGGACGTGAAGCTCAATTCCAACGAGAAGCTGACGCACAATCTCAGCCGGCGTACCAACCGCTATCTCGACCGGATCGGCATCGATGAACGCAACTACGTGTTCCACAGCTTCCGCCACAAGTTCAAGGACGAGTGCCGGGACGCCGGGATCTCGAAGGAGATCCATGACCAGCTGACCGGGCACTGGAGGCCCGATATCGGCAGCAAATACGGCGATGGCGCACCGCTCACTCGCCTCGCTCGTGAGGTGGCCAAGCTCGAGCTGCCCTACTTCCCCGCGCCGGTGGCTCGGCGGGAGGCCGCCTGACGAAGATGCGCGGCGAACAGGCGTTCGCCGCTCACAAGTGGAGCAAATGAACAAGCGGGAAGCTGCGACTTCCTGAAGAGATGAAAATCGAAGGGAAGCCTAGGAGCCGATCAAACGGATCGGCTCCTCTCCAGCAAGAGGGTTTTCCCTGATGAACTATACCGAACCGCACTATGAAGGCTCGCGCACGTCCTCCAGCGTCCTGCGCCACACTCTAAAAATCCTGCCGCACCCGATGGGCCGCGCCGTCGCTTATGGCCTACCTGCCGGATCCATCCGCCTCAGCCAGGCTGGACTGATCCTCGCCGCCACTCCCTGTACCTATCCGCTCTTCCGCGAGGCGATGGAGCGTGCGGCAATGAAAACGGGCTGCGACGTCCTCCTGGCGCGGCACGGCCTCCATCCGGAGGTTCTGGATCCGGTGCTGTGGGATGCGGTGATCTGGAGCGGCGATCAGACGATCATGCTCCCCGATCTCATTCTTTATTCGGGGAATGGCGACCATTGGCTCGTGCCGTCCCGCAAGGGCGCCCACGTCCGAATGGCCGCTGATGGTCTGCATATCGAGGCGGAGCCAGATTTCGTCACCTGGCAGGAGCGCTGCGACGGCGTGTGCCGCGCGGCCAAGGAGATCATCAAGGCCACGCGCGGAACGGAGGTGCTGTGATGCCGGTCAGGAAGCACAACGCACCGCCAGGCCTCGATTACGATCCGATCACCGGCGAGGAGCAGAACATCTCCTATGGGGTGGTCGGCGCCGATGCTGGTCAATCTCAGCCGCGTCGCAGGCTGGAGGATGTGATTGGTCGGCGCCTCTATCCGACCGACAGGCCGGCTGTCGGCACGAAGTGGAACGATCCGACAGCGGAGCGGTGGGATGTCCTGCTGCCGCGGGGGGCGCCCGATGAATTTCGCGATCCCCAGCGAATGTGCGAGGCCTTTCACATCAACGACGATGGAGCCATCAAGCACCTTGCAGCCGTGATGACCTTGAAATTTCCGGAGGCAGACAGCAT
This sequence comes from Sphingobium sp. UBA5915, assembly GCF_002431195.1. NCBI lineage: Bacteria > Pseudomonadati > Pseudomonadota > Alphaproteobacteria > Sphingomonadales > Sphingobiaceae > Sphingobium > Sphingobium sp. UBA5915. Next base: position 22,626 of record NZ_DJDV01000026.1, read on the forward strand.
ACCTTCCGAGATGCGCCTGCACGAGGTCTGGGAGCTGTCGCGAGGCTTCGGACTCCTGCTTGCTCTCCAGCTCGAGGTGGCGGCTGTTGCCGTTCTGCATGTGCCCGGAAGGCATTGGGGGCATGGTGTGCCCCACTGCCATCTGATCTGCCCGGTGCGGACGGTGCGACCCGGCTCGGGCTTCTCGACGTTCGTCATGCCCCTCATCAACGGTGAGGAAGGCCGCACGATTATCGACGGCAAGTGGAGGGAATGGCGGAAGGTCACCGGCTATGGCGACTGAAGCCGAACTCCTCGCGAGGCTTCAGAAATGGGTGGCCGGGCGGCGCAAGCCGCCCACCGTCCTTGAGGTGATTGAGACGGGTGATGGCGAACTGTTCGCGGCCTTCGTCCTGGAAGCCTTTCGCCAAGCGACTCGAGATGCAGTGGTGGATCACATGGCCAACGATAGGATCGGCCAGATCCCCGATGCCGCCAACCCGGTCATGCGCGTTTTCGAAGGGCTGGCGAAGGCCTGGCAGCTCACCGATGACGAACGGCTCGCACTGCTGGGACTGCAGGACCGCACGGAGCTTGAGAGGCTCCTTGCAGCCCAGGTCGAAGTCCTGCCCATACAAGTCGTCGAGCGCGTCTCCACCCTCCTTGGCATCTTCAAGGCGATCAACATCCTACTACCGGTTCCAGCGCGTGCCGATCAGTGGATGCGCAGGCCGAACTTAGCGCCACCGTTTTGTGGGCGCTCAGCGATGGCGGTTATGTGCGACGGCGGAATAGAGGCCCTTCTAGATGTTCGACGATGTCTGGAGCAACAAACCAGCTCGGCGGTGACTTAGGTCGCTGCCGATGCTCGGGGCGGCTAACGGGCTGCTGGAACAAGCGCCGCGTGCGTCGGATCGTAGACCATGCCGACGATCGAGCCGTCGCCAATTCTCGCGACGAGCTCATCGATCACCGGAAGCGGCACCATGAACCACTCGCGCGGGCGGACGAGCTTCCCGAACCGATCCGGAATCTGAACTTCGAACCGCACGGGATCCAGCACCCGGTGGATCAGCCTCTCGAGTTTTACGCGGTTCACATTGTAGAGCTTGTAGGTCGCTACAATGTCGACCCCGGCCAGGAGGTAGGTGGCATCGTCCATCGCGCCTGCAATCCGCGCCTCGACCGATCCCCCCGTAATACCGATCTTATGCACGAGCTCCCGTTGGGCGGCGACCGCCGGGTGGGGCGATTGGCTCCGGAGAACATAAAGCGTGCCGATCGGCAACTCGGCGGGCTCGCTCTCGACTGCTTTGGCGAACAACGGTCCGGCGCTAGGCTCGGTCACGCGCCGCCCCCCCTCATCCTTGTAGAGCGCGCGCTGGAGCGACCAGCGCAACAGATTGCTCTCGGTCCCGTTCGAATAAATGAGCCGAAGACGGGCATCGAACTGGCCGTTGGGAGCCTTGATCGGCTGCCCCACCTCGGCGACATACACGAGCTGACCACGCAGGATGAAGAAATCGCCTAGATCAATACTGGCATCTTTGCCGGGCCGACCAGTCGGCGATGAAGGTCGGATAGATAGCGGTATAGCGGCCAGGCGCGATGCCGAGAAAATAGATGACCGGCACCTGTGCTTCCATGGCTTCCTTTAGCCAGCGATTGTCGGCGGCGTTGGGATCGCTGCCCATGAAGGCGTAGTCGATCAGCTCCTCGCCACCATGGATCTGTTCATGGACGCGGCGTTGATCATCGTACCAGACGCGGGCGCCGGTGCGCGGGAAGACGGTGCGGATGCTGAGCAGATAGCTCATGACCCGCGGCTTGAAGATCCCGCGCTGCGGATTGACGAACGGGATGCGCTCGCCCCTGAACTGGAACCCCGCCGCGAGATCGTCGCTGTCGAGCGGACGCCCGGCAGCACGCCGGTCGAGCTCGGCGATCGCGGCTTGGCGCATCGCGGCGTCGAGAGGATCTGGGCTGCTCATCCGAGATAGCGGTGCTCGCGGTGCCAGGCGAGCGCATCTGCCGCCGGTGCGGCGTAGCCACGTTGCGGAGCGCGAACCTCAGCGCCGTGCAGGTCGTAATAGTGCCGGCCATTGTCGAAATCGGCCTTGAGCCGGTGACTGACCTCGAAACGGCGGTCATTGGAGACTGTGACATAGCCGAGATCGAACAGCCGATGGATGTCGGTGCGCAACAGCAGGCCGTTAGCCGGATCATGTTCGCCGCCATCGCCATAGCTGCGTATATGCGCGGCATCGAGGATCGGCAGCGTCTTCTCGCCGGATATTGCGCAACGCCGTTCATAGGCATCGGTCACCGCACGACGGAAGGCGCCTTGGCCTAGTCGCGGCCGCACCATCTGCGGCGAGCCATAGCGGTCGACCCCGATCGATGCGTCCCCCACCAGAGCAAGCTCGGACCGGTCGGTCTCAATGAGAGCGCTGCGGTCGGCGACGGCGTCCCAAAGATATCGGCCCTCACTGTCATCAGTGCCATAGCGCTTACCTGTGACAATGTTGCGGGCAAAGCTCGCCGGGACTGGCAGCCATTGTTCGCGCGGCCAGAAGAAGGGCTGGGTCAGGATGCGGCACCCGACGGGCGGATCGGTACGGGGATCGAGCAGCGCATCGTCACGGCGATAGCGCGCAATCCGCCGGCGCATTTCAGCAAGTGAGGTCACCCCGTTCTTGATGCCGAACGCTCCCCAGGCGTGTGAATCGGCGTGCAAAAAG
>NZ_DJDV01000086.1:0-5988 GCF_002431195.1 Sphingobium sp. UBA5915
AGGTGAAGCCGTTGGATTGGCCAAGGCCCCGGATCGCGGGCGGCGTCATCGCCAGCACCTTGGCATCCCGGATTGCGCTTAGCTGTTTGTTGGCGCGTTCGGCAATGGCGCCGGCGGAATTTGCGCTGCCCTTGCGTTCATCCCAGGGGGCCAGATTGATGAAACCTTGCGCGACATTTTCGCCCTGGCCCTGGAAACTAAAGCCGGTGAGGATGAAGGCGAAGGCGACATTGTCCTTTTCATCATTCATGAAATATTGCCGCAATTGTTCGGCCGCCACCGCCGTGCGGCTGGACTTCGCACCGGCCGGGAGCGACACCTGCGCCATGACCTGCCCCTGGTCCTCGACCGGCAGGAAGCTGGTGGGCAGTCGCGTGAACAGCAGCGCCAGGACCGCCAGGATCACCACATAGGCGCCCCAGAACAGGATGCGCTTGCCCAGTATCTGCTCGGTGCGGTGGACATAGCCACGCGTCAGGCGATCGAACCAGCGGTTGAACTTGCCAGCCCAGCCGCGCTGCCGCTGGTCATGCGCCGACGCCTTGAGCAAGGTCGCGCACAGCGCCGGCGACAGGATCAGCGCGACCAGCACCGACAGTAGCATTGACGACACGATGGTGATGGAAAACTGCCGATAGATGACGCCGGTCGACCCGCCGAAAAAGGCCATGGGCAACAAGACGGCCGACAGGACCAGCGCGATGCCGACCAGTGCGCCGCCGATTTCGCCCATCGACTTGATCGTTGCGTCGCGCGGCGAAAGCCCTTCCTCCTCCATCAATCGTTCGACATTTTCCACCACCACGATGGCGTCATCGACCAGCAGGCCGATCGAGAGCACCATGCCGAACAGGGTCAGCGTATTGATGGAATAGCCGAACAGGGCGAGAATGCCGAAGGTACCCAGCAATACGACCGGCACGGCGATGGCGGGCACCAGCGTCGCGCGCCAGCTTTGCAGGAACAGGAACATCACGATGACGACCAGCACCACCGCCTCGATCAGCGTGTGGATGACTTCATCGACCGACAGCTGGATGAAGGGGGTGGTGTCGCGGGGATAGACGACCCTGTAGCCATGGGGCAGGTTGGCGGACAGGTCGGCGACCTTGGCCTTCACCAGTTCAGCGGTCTTGAGCGCATCCGCGCCCGGCGCCAGCTGCAAGGCCATGCCGGACGCGGGATGACCGTTCAGTCGCGCCGAGGTGGTATAGCTTTCATTACCCAGTTCCACCCGCGCAACGTCGGACAGATGCACGACCGACCCGTCCGATTGCGTCTTAACGATGATATTGCGGAACTGTTCGGGCGTTTGCAGGCGCGACCGGGCGCGGACCGTGGCGTTGAGCTGCTGCCCTTCGGGCGCGGGATCGGCACCGATCTGTCCCGCCGAAACCTCGACATTCTGCGACTGGATCGCACTCTGCACGTCCGATGGCATCAGCTTGACGGTCGCCAGCTTGAACGGGTCGAGCCAGATACGCATCGCATATTGCGATCCGAACACCTGGGTCGCGCCGATGCCGTCGATCCGCGCAATCGGGTCTTGGAAGTTATTGACCAGATAGTCTGCGACATCGGCCTGTGTGACCGTGTCCGTTTCGTCATACAGGCCCACGACCAGCAGGAAATCGGTCTGCTGCTTGGTGACGGTCAGCCCCTGTTGCTGCACCGCATTGGGCAGGCGGCTGAGCGCCTGCTGCACCTTGTTCTGGACCTGCACCTGCGCGGTGTCCGGGTCGGTGCCTTTCTGGAAGGTGACGGTGATCCGCGCCTGCCCGTTATTGGTGGAGGAGGACGAGAAATACATAAGGCCGTCAATGCCGGTCAGCTGCTGCTCGATGACCTGCGTGACGCTGGTTTCCACGGTTTCGGCGTTGGCACCCGGATAGGTTGCGCTGATGCCGACGCCCGGCGGTGCGATGTCGGGATATTGCGCGATCGGCAGCGACAGCATCGCGCCCAGGCCCGCCAGCATGATGCCGATGGCGATGACCCAGGCAAAGATGGGCCGGTCTATGAAATAGCGGCTGAGCATGATCGGCCCCTATTTCGCGCCGACCGGCACGGGCTTCACTGCGGCGTCGGGTTGAACCTTGTCCGTGCCTTCGACGATCAACCGGTCGCCGGCCTTCAACCCGGCGGTAATCAGCCATGTGTCGCCGATCGCCTGCGCGGCGGTCACGGTACGGCGCTCGACCTTGTTGCCGCTGCCGACCACAAGGGCGGTGGCATTGCCTTTGGCATCGCGGGTGATCCCCTGCTGCGGCGCCAATATGGCGTTGGGGACGACCGACTGCGGCGCGACCACGCGGACGAACATGCCGGGCAGCAGCAGGCCGTCGGGATTGGGGAGGCGCGCGCGCAGCGTGACTGTGCCGCTGTCGGGATCGACGATCGGTTCGGCGAATTCGATGCGGCCTTCCAGCGGATAGTCGCTGCCATCGTCCAGCTTCAGCCGGATGGTCGCGCTGGCGGGCAGGGTCTTGCCTGACGCCAGCGACCGGCGGAGCGCCAGCAGTTGCGCGCTCGATTGTGTCACATCGACATAGATGGGGTCGAGTTGCTGGATCGTGGTCAGCGGGTCGGCCTGGCTGGCTGTCACCAGTGCGCCAGGCGTGAAGAGGGTGCGGCCGATACGCCCGCTGATCGGCGCGCGGACCAGCGTGAATTCCAGGTTCACGTTGCTCGTCTGAAGGGTTGCGCGGGCCTGCTGCACGGCGGCCTGCGCCTGCCGTGCCGTGGCGATCACATCATCCCGGTCCTGCGCGCTCACCGCTTCGGTGTCGCCCAGGCTGCGATAGCGCTGCGCCTTGGCCTGCGCGGCGGCGGCGGTGGCCTGCGCGCTTGCCAGCGTGGCAAGCGCCTCGTCGCGCGATGCGCGATAAAGGCGCTGGTCGATGCGGTAAAGCGGCTGGCCGGCGCTCACCAGTGCGCCTTCTGTAAACAGGCGCTTCTGGATGATGCCAGACACTTGCGGCCGGACCTCCGACATCAAGGTCGATACCGTCCGGCCGGGCAATTCGCTGTCCACCGTGACATTGCGCGCCGCCAGCGTGACCACGCCGACCTCCACCGGTCCCCTTTTTGGGGCCTTTTCCTGACTGCATGCGGCCAGCATCATCATCAGGGCAATCGGTGCGACCCGAAGGCCGTGGGATCGTGCGGAGGTCGGCATGGATCGGCGATCGTTCCTTGGCATCGGCGTTACGGGCTCCTGCGATGCCGCCGGTCAGACACAGGGGGATGATCGGGCGCACAGGGGAGGGGGAGGGGTCGTGCGCCAAGCCGATCAAGCCTGTTCGTTCGGGTTTTCCAGCCGCGTCAGCGGCGAGGGGTCATCGCAGGAGCTCCGCTTTGCGTCGGCCACAGGGGGTCAGCCGACCCCATCCTCTTCGGGAGTTTGCCCGTCACGTCATAGTGCGAGTTGTTTTCGCTTCCGCTCCAACTGTTGCGCCGCCGTGCACCTTGGTATCCCTTTGTATCAGCCTGTATCGCGCGCGAAGAGGCGCAGACTTTCGGTGGACGAGGCGGTAGGAAGAGACATGCTGGATTCCTCCCCTGCCCGACAGGCGACCGTGCTGGTGGTCGACGACGATGCGGATATTCGCGACCTCATCATCGGTCAGTTGCATCAGGAAAATTACCGCCTTCTCGCTGCGGCCAGCCTGGCCGAGCTGCGCCGCACGTTGAAGGAGGAGGCGGTGGACCTCATCGTCCTCGACCTCAACCTGCCCGATGGCGATGGATTGATGCTGTGCCGCGAATTGCGCGCCGAAGGCGCCGACGTGCAGATCATCATGGTGACGGCCCGCGGCAGCGCCATCGACCGGGTGCTGGGACTGGAACTGGGGGCGGACGATTATCTGACCAAGCCGTTCGAACCGCGCGAATTGCTGGTGCGCATCCGCAACCTCTTGCGGCGCGGACGCAGCGATCCCGCCGCGCGGCCGGCGGCGGCGCGCTTCGCCCGCTTCGGCCCCTGGCGGCTGGACCTGCAACAGCGACGGCTGGTCGCGCCCGACGATAGCCTGGTGATGCTGTCATCCGCCGAATTCCGGCTGCTGTCGCGCTTCATCGAGGAACCCAATGTCGTTCTGTCGCGCGAGACTTTGGTGCCCGAACGGCGCGCGACCGCCGCTTTCGACCGGTCGATCGACTTGCAGGTCAGCCGTTTGCGCCAGAAGCTGGCGACGGTGCCGGGTGGGGACGAGCTGATCCTGACGGTCCGGGGCGAGGGCTATGTTCTCGCCAGCGGGGTGGAGCAGCTATGACGGGCATGCGGCCTGTGCAGCGGATCCGCGCCTTTTTCGGGACGATGGCGGGCCAGATTTTCCTCATCCTGACGCTGGGCATGTCGGTGGCCGCGATCATCGCCCTGCTGGTGGCGGAACAGGCGCGGCATCATGATTTCGAACGGGTGCGCCGCGCGCGCGTGGTGGCAAGCGCGGTCGACATCGCCGATCGGCTGCAACGCGATCCTGCCCGCGTCGAGGCGATGATGGCCAACCATCGCATTGTCGGCGCGGCGATGGCGCCCGCCGGCGTGGCGCTCAGCGACACCGATGCCGAACTCGAATCGATCCTGACCGAACGGCTCGGCAGGCGCTCGCAGCCCGAAGCGGGGCAGGTGCCGGCCGGCCTGTGCTTTCCCAGCGGGAACAGGGAACGCGCGGCCGGCGTGATCGACGCGCCGCGCCCGGATTGCTGGATCGTGCGCTTCACCGACGTGCGCGGCGCGCGCCGCGCAATGGCCCTGAGTTTCCCCCGTCTGATCAAGCCGCCAAGCACGATCTTCAACCCGGCCTATCTGCTGGTCATCGTTGCGGCGTCGGCGGGACTGGCGATCCTGGTCGCGCGATCGGTGGCCAAGCCTTTGCGGCGGCTGGAGCGCGCGGCGGAGGCATTTTCGCTGTCGCTCGACCCGGAGGAGATTCCCGAGCGTGGTCCCGAAGAGGTGCGCGCCGCCTTGTCGACCTTCAACCTGATGCAGCGCCGGGCGAGGGCGGGCTTCGCCGAGCGCACGCAATTGCTGGCGGCGATCAGCCACGATCTCCAGACGCCGCTGACCCGCATGCGCTTACGGCTCGAACTGGTCGACAATGCCGACCTTCGCGAACGGCTGCTGGCCGATCATCAGGCGATGCAGACCTTGGTGCGCGAGGGTCTCGACCTTGCGAGCAGCACCGAGTCGCGGGAGGAATGGTCAGTGATCGACATTGATTCGCTGCTCGCCAGCATGGCCGAGGATGCAGAGGATCTTGGCGCGCCGGTGCGCTTCGTCAGCGGGTGTGGCGGGACGGTGCGGGTGAAGCCCAATGCATTGACCCGCTGTATCGCCAATCTGGTGGACAATGGCGTCAAATATGGCGGTGGCGCCGACATTAGTTGCACGCGGTCGGGCGGACGATTGATGATCGATGTGCGCGATCATGGGCCCGGCATCCCGGCTGATCAGATCGACCAGATGTTCGAACCCTTTACGCGCGGGCCGAGCAGCCAGCCCGGCGGGCGGCATGGCACGGGCATCGGCCTAACCATCGCGCGGTCGCTGGCGATGAGTTTCGAGGCTTCGGTGCGGTTGCGCAACGCGCCCGAAGGCGGCGTTGTCGCGACCATCGATATGAAGGGATAAGGCGTCAGGCGCCAGTAGCGACGCCAAGGATGACGACCGCGATCGCGCCGGCAGCCCCCTGCTTCAGCCAATGTGGCCGGTAGCTGAGGCCCAGAAGCAGCAATCCGCCCACCAGGGGCAGCAGACCGAGCCAGCTGACCAGCCCGATGCCGCCTTGCCAGTGGGGCAGCATCGCCATCAATGAAGCGAGGATCAGCAGCCAGCCGACAGGAGCAAGCAGCGGAGCCATTGCGGGCTGATGCCAGGGACCAGCCAGCGCGCGTTGATGCCGGCTCATGCTGCTGGCGAGCAAGAACAGGCCGAGATAGAGAAGGCCGGCCGCCGCGATCATGCCGGCACGGCCCGGTGACGAA
>NZ_DJDV01000079.1:0-23353 GCF_002431195.1 Sphingobium sp. UBA5915
CCGTTTCGACCGTCAGGTCGTGGTGCCGCGTCCCGACATCGATGGCCGTGAAAAGATTCTCGCCGTGCACATGAAGAAGGTTCCGCTTGCCCCGGACGTCGACCCCCGCACCATCGCGCGCGGCACGCCGGGTTTCTCGGGCGCGGACCTGGCCAACCTGGTCAACGAAGCGGCGTTGATGGCTGCTCGGCGGGGCAAGCGCCTGGTCGCCATGGACGAGTTCGAGGCCGCGAAGGACAAGGTGATGATGGGCAGCGAGCGTCGCTCGATGGTCATGACCGACGACGAAAAGAAGATGACCGCCTATCATGAAGCGGGCCATGCGATCGTCGCGATGCATGAACCCGCCTCCGACCCGATTCATAAGGCGACCATCATTCCGCGTGGCCGCGCTCTGGGCATGGTCATGCGCCTGCCCGAACGTGACAGCTACAGCTATCATCGCGACAAGATGCATGCGAACATGGCCGTCGCCATGGGCGGGCGCGTGGCCGAAGAAATCATCTTCGGTTATGACAAGGTGTCATCGGGCGCTTCGGGCGATATCCAATATGCCACCAAGCTGGCCCGCGACATGGTGACCCAGTGGGGCATGTCCGACAAGCTGGGCCCGCTGCAATATGAAGAACAGCAGGGGGAAACCTTCCTCGGCTATTCGCAAAGCCAGCGCGTGCATATGTCGGACGAGACGGCCAAGCTGATCGACAAGGAAATACGCGGTTTGGTCGAGCAGGGCTACGCCCGCGCGCAGGACCTGTTGAAAGGTCATGAGGACCAGTTGCACCTTCTCGCCAATGCCATGCTGGAATATGAGACGCTGACCGGCGAAGAGATCAAGACGCTGCTCGAGCAGGGCGAGATCACGCGAGACGACGGCACCACGATCAAGCCTTCGGTCATCCCGGCGGTTGGTTCGTCCATACCCCGGATCCGCAAGCGCAAAGGTCCGTTTGGCGATCCTAAGCCTGCTGGCGCATAAGCTAAACAGCGCATGAATAATAAGGGCGCGGCCGTGAGGTCGCGCCTTTTCTTGTGCCATTTTGCCAGCGTCGTGAGAACGACGCCGCTTGTCATTTGACCACCGCTGCGCGCTGCCGGCTCTTATTCGTAAGCGTCCGGGGTGAAAGGGAGCGCAATGTAAGGAGGGAATGCACGCGCCGGCCTTGAACCGCAACGCGTCATGCGGACTGCATAAAGCTTTTGCCGGCGATCTCTTCACCGACGAGGCGATCCGCAACCGCCACAATTAGCGGGATGAAGGGGCGACTTCCTCTGTGGAAAGGCGCATCCTGGACGGCTCCAGAGCGGACATTGGGGCAGGCGAAGAACGCAACCACAGGTTTCGAATATGACCGGTACAAAAGAGGCGGCCCGCGTCGCGGACCGCCTCTTTAAATATATCCCATCGCCGTTCAGTTGGCCGGAGCGACGCCCTGGTCAGTCATGAGCTGGCTAAGTTCGCCGGCTTCATACATTTCCATCATAATGTCGCTGCCGCCGACAAACTCGCCCTTCACGTACAGCTGCGGGATCGTCGGCCAATCGGAATAGGCCTTGATACCCTGACGGATAGCCTGATCCTGCAGCACGTCGACCGTCTCGTAGCCCACGCCCAGATGCTCCAATATGGCGATAGCGCGGCTGGAAAAACCGCATTGGGGAAAGAGCGGGGTGCCCTTCATGAACAGCACCACATCATGGCCACTTACGATCTGCGCGATCCGCTGCTGCACGGCGTCGGTCATTATAGTCATCCAATTCTTTCTGTCGCGACCCTGTCGGGCGCATTCTTACCCTGCGTTAGTTGGGAACCGCTGTCGTCAGTTGCAAGGCGTGGAGAACACCGCCCATGCGCCCGCCAAGGGCGGCATAAACCGCGCGCTGTTGCGCGACCCGGCTCATCCCCCGGAAACTTTCCGACACGACGCGCGCAGCATAATGGTCGCCATCGCCTGCCAAGTCCGTAATTTCAACCTGGGCATCGGGAATCGCAGCCCGAATCATCTGCGCAATATCATCAGCGGCCATGGGCATCGTCGTCGCGCCCCTTACTGTGCTTCGATGAACATACGACGGGCGATCACCGCCTGTTCTTCCAACGCCGCGCGTACGCCCGCTTCGTCTATGGTGATCCCGGCTTGCGTCAAGTCGCCAAATAATTTGCGAATGACATCTTCATCGCCGGCTTCTTCAAAGTCGGCCTGGACGACGGCCTTGGCATAGGCGTCGGTTTCTTCGGGCGTCAGGCCCATCTTCGCTGCGGCCCATTCGCCAAGAAGCCGGTTGCGGCGCGCCTGGATCCGGAACTCCATCTCCTGATCATGCGCGAACATATTTTCGAACGCTTTTTCGCGATCGTCGAAGGTGGTCATGTGTTTATGCCCCGTTGGATGGCCTGTTGCGAAAATGTGATACGGACAAGCAGCGAATTACGCAACGGCCCGAGCAGGGTAGGGGGCGATCCAGGGCCGTTCCTGCGCTTGTCGCGCTTCATAGCTGTCGATATTGTCGGCCTGTCCCAATGTCAGGCCGATTTCATCCAGCCCACCGAGCAGACAATGTTTGCGGAAAGGATCAATTTCAAAGTGAAAGCGGTCCTGAAAAGGCGTGGTGACGCTTTGCGCTTCCAGATCGATATGGATGGGATCGGTCTTCGCAACCTGCATCAGACGATCGACCGCTTCTTGCGGCAGGACGACCGTCAAAATGCCGTTCTTGAACGCGTTGCCCGAAAAAATATCAGAAAAGCTGGGCGCAATCACCACCTTGATGCCAAGGTCCGCCAACGCCCAAGCGGCATGTTCGCGACTGGACCCGCATCCGAAATTGTCGCCAGCGATCAGGATCGGGCTGCCGGCATAGTCGGGATCGTCAAAAACGTTGCCCGGTTCCTTGCGCAACACTTCAAATGCACCTTCGCCAAGGCCGCTGCGCGAAATCGTCTTGAGCCAATGGGCGGGAATGACGATGTCGGTGTCGACATTCTTCATTCCAAACGGATAGGCCCGTCCTTCGACCGTGGTCAGTTTGTCCATCAGTTCGCCTTCTGAACCTCAGACGCCGGCGTGTCTTCGGCGCGGCCCAGCGTCGCGGCCATCGCCGCGCTGGCCAATGCGCCCATTGTCAGCAGCCAGAAAATCTTCTTCATGCGACCATCCCCTTTTCTGTCGTCATCAATTCCCGAACATCGGTCAGCCGCCCCTTGATGGCGGCGGCGGCGGCCATGGCGGGCGAAACCAAATGCGTGCGTGACCCCGGTCCCTGGCGGCCCATGAAATTGCGATTGCTGGTGGACGCGCAGCGCTCACCGGCCGGCACTTTATCAGGGTTCATGCCCAGACAGGCGGAACAGCCAGGCTCGCGCCATTCAAAGCCTGCCTCCAGGAATATGCGATCAAGCCCTTCGGCCTCCGCCTGCGCCTTGACCAGGCCCGATCCGGGCACGACCATGGCATGCTTGATACCGGGCGCGACATGACGGCCTTTCAGCAAAGCGGCGGCGGCGCGCAGATCCTCGATCCGGCTGTTGGTGCAACTGCCAATGAAGATATGTTCGATGGGAACGTCCTGCATACGCTGCCCGGCGGTAAGGCCCATATAATCCAGCGATTTGCGGGCCGCATCCTGCTTGGCGGCATCCTGGAAGCTGGCGGGGTCGGGAACGATACCGGTGATGGCCACGACGTCTTCGGGGCTGGTGCCCCAGGTGACGGTGGGCACGATATCGACGGCGTCGATCACAACCGTCTTGTCGAAGGAGGCGCCTTCGTCGGTGGCCAATGTTTTCCAATAGGCGACGGCGGCGTCCCAATCCGCCCCCGCAGGGGCCATCGGTCGACCTTTCAGATAGGCGAAAGTCTTGTCATCAGGCGCAAACAGGCCGGAACGCGCGCCGGCTTCGATCGACATGTTGGCGACGGTCAGCCGCCCTTCGATCGACATGTCGCGGAAAACCGAGCCGCGATATTCCATGACATGGCCTGTTCCACCCGCCGTGCCGATCGCACCGCAGATCGCCAGCGCCACATCCTTGGGCGTAACGCCGGGGGCGAGTTCGCCTTCGACCACCACTTCCATGGTCCTAGACTGCTTGAGCAGCAAGGTTTGCGTCGCCAGCACATGCTCGACCTCGCTGGTGCCGATACCAAAAGCCAAGGCACCAAGCGCGCCGTGCGAACTGGTGTGGCTGTCGCCGCAGACCAATGTGGTGCCCGGCAGGGTAAAACCCTGTTCCGGGCCGACGACATGCACGATCCCTTGTTCAGGGTCCGCGTCGCCGATCAGGCGGACGCCAAATTCCGGTGCATTGCGTTCCAGCGCGGCAAGTTGCTGCGCGCTTTGCGGATCGGCAATCGGAATACGATTGCCTGCTGCATCCCGGCGCGGCGTGGTGGGCAGATTATGGTCGGGCACGGCCAGCGTCAGATCGGGACGACGCACCTTGCGACCGGCCAGTCGAAGCCCTTCAAACGCCTGCGGGCTTGTCACCTCATGGACGAGGTGACGATCGATATAGATGAGGCAGGTGCCATCGGGGCGTCGCTCGACAATGTGCGCGTCCCAGATTTTTTCATAAAGGGTGCGAGGCTTAACCATGATGCTTCCCCCTAGACCCCTCCCGCCAAAGGGAAAAGGGGGAATGCGACCGAATTACCCTGTTTTTGCCCAGGGAGCGGCAAGAAAGTTACGCCGCTGTCATCCGTCCCGATAATCGGCGATGATCCTGCCCGCGCTGCCGATCTCCGCCTCATGGCTTTCCTCGCGCCAGGTTTCGGCGAGAGCTTCCATCTCCCACTGCTTCATCGCGGGATGGCTCAGCATATGATCGACCCATTTCTGTGCTGCCGGACCGACATCAAGGCCATAGCTGCGCACCCGGAATGCGACGGGAGCGAAAAAGGCATCGATCGCGGTGAAGGTTGCGCCTGCCAGGAAAGGCCCGCCGAACCGCTCCAGCCCCTGTTCCCACAATTCGCGCACGCGGGCGATATCCCTTCCCAGTGCGGGGGAATGGATATGCGGCTCTACCCGCACACCCACATTCATCGGGCAATCGCTGCGCAGTGTGGCAAATCCGCTGTGCATTTCGGCCACCGCGCATTGGGCAAAGGCGCGGGCTGCTTCGTCCGCCGGCCAGACGCCGGCGTGGCGATCGGCGAGGTAAAGTGTGATGCCAAGGGAATCCCAGACAGTCCTATCGCCATCGATCAGCGCGGGCACTTGGCCCGTGGGTGAAAAGCTGCGGAAGGCCGCGTAGTTGCTGGCGGCCACGAACGGCTCGATCCGATCGTCGAACGACACGCCCAGCGCCTGCATCAAAATCCATGGGCGCAGCGACCAACTGCTGTAATTGCGATTTGCGGTGATGAGCGTGTAGGTCATGACGCGATGCTCCGGTGCATTTGTTGGGGACGGCATAGCGGATCGGCACAGCCCGATATAGCCGTAACCATTCGGACCTTCGGGCAGCGGATCATGTTTGCATGGGCTACGCCCCTAGCCAAATGCCTGATCCAACGGCACAAGGATGGCACCCCAGGCGATGCATTTGTGTCGCTTCCTCCCCAATATGGAGTTGTCCAGTCGTGAACCGACGCCAATTTCTCGCCACCAGCGGCGCCAGCGCCATTGCTGCGGCCACGCCCAATCTCTTTGCGCAAACCAGCAGCGCCGACACGCAATTCCGCGCCATGCTCGACCAGTTTTTCTATGAGCGGCTCGAATCGTCGCCGGAAAGCGCAACGCGTCTTGGCCTCGACACCGGGCCGCGCGCCGCTCTGCGTGGGCAACTGAGCGATACCAGCGCTGCTGGCGTGGCCAAGGACATGGCGCGCGTGAAGGCGCAGGCGCAACGGCTTGCCAGCGTCGATCGTTCGAAACTCAGCGACTCCAGCCAACTCGATTATGATGTTCTGTCCTATCAGTTCGATCGGACGCTGGGCGGCGAACAATTTGGCTATGGGGAAACCATGGGCCGTTACGCACCCTATATTCTTTCACAGCTGACCGGCAGCTATCGCGAAATTCCCGATTTCCTTGATTCGCAGCATCGGGTGAAGGATGCTGCCGATGCCGACGCCTATCTGTCGCGCCTGGAGGCCTTTCCGGCCGCGATGGACGGCGAACTGGAACGGCAGAAAGCTGACGCCGCCCGTGGCGTCTTCGCACCCGACTATATTCTCGACACGACAATGAAGATGCAGGCTGCTTTGCGCGACCAGCCAGCGGCGCAGACGGTGCTCGTCACATCTTTCGTCAAGAAACTCAAAGATGCAGGCCTGCCGCCAGAGCGCGCGGCGCAGGCCGAGAAGATCGTGGCGGAAAGCATCTTCCCCGCCGTCGATCGCCAGCGTGCGCTGGTTAAGGATTTGCGGGCAAAGGCGGTGCATGATGCAGGCTGCTGGCGTTTGCCCGATGGCGAGCAATTCTACGCGAACGCCGCGGAGGCGGCGACGACGACCAAGCTGACCGGCGATGAAATTCACCGCATTGGCCTCGATCAGGTTGCGCAGATCAGCAGCCGGATCGACGGCATCCTGAAAGGCGAGGGGATGACCCAGGGCAGCGTGGGCGAGCGGCTGGTGGCGCTCAACAAGCGACCTGACCAGCTTTATCCCAACACCGACCCGGGCCGTGAGGCCTTGCTGGCCCAGCTCAATCGCCAGATCATTGCCATGAGCAAGCGTCTGCCCGAAGCCTTTTCGGTCAATACGCTGCCCAAGGCACCAGTTGAGGTGCGCCGCGTGCCGGTGACGATCCAGGCGGGCGCGCCGGGCGGTTACTACCAGAACGCCTCTCTCGATGGCTCACGTCCGGCCATCTACTATATCAACCTGCGTGACACGTTCGATCGGCCGAAATTCGGCCTCGCGACGCTGACCCATCATGAGGCCGTGCCGGGGCACCATCTTCAGGTATCGGTCGCACTGGAGTCCGATGCCATTCCGCTGATCCGACGGCGCGGTGGCTATAGCGGTTACTCGGAAGGCTGGGCGCTCTATTCAGAACAGCTGGC
This sequence comes from Sphingobium sp. UBA5915, assembly GCF_002431195.1. Lineage (NCBI taxonomy): Bacteria > Pseudomonadati > Pseudomonadota > Alphaproteobacteria > Sphingomonadales > Sphingobiaceae > Sphingobium > Sphingobium sp. UBA5915. The sequence goes on from NZ_DJDV01000079.1 coordinate 7,016, forward strand.
CGACGAAATGGGCATGTATGAAGGCGATCCGCTGGGTCAGGTGGGCTATCTGCAATCGCTGCTGTTCCGCGCGACCCGTCTGGTGGTTGACTCAGGGATGCACGCCAAACGCTGGAGCCGTGAAAAGGCTACGGACTTCCTGATCGCTACGACTGGCATCGCGCGCGGACGAAGCCAGGGCGAGATTGATCGATATACGGTGTGGCCGGGCCAGGCGTGCAGCTACAAAATCGGCCATACCGTCTGGAATGACCTGCGTGAGGAGGCCAAGCAGCGCCAGGGTGCCGCCTTCGACATCAAGCAGTTCCACGAAGTGCTCACGCTTGGCGCGATGCCCCTCGACATATTAAAACAGACAGTGCGCCGGCGCGCGGGCATCGCCTGACAAAGACATGATCTGATGGAGCCTTACGTCGGCGAGGCTCCCTCAGGTCATCTTTCAACGCTCCTGGGCCGCTAGGAAGGGTCGCCCACTATATCAGCGACGGAACGTCTCGGCGGCTGCACTGGCAAGCTGGTCGGCGCGCTCATTTTCAGGATGGCCGGCATGGCCCTTCACCCATTTCCATGTCATCTGGTGACGCGCGGCTGCCTTGACCAAGTTCTGCCAAATCTCGACATTCTTTACCGGCTTATTGTCGGCGGTGCGCCAGCCCTTTTTCTGCCAGCCGAACACCCATTTGGTGATGCCATCCATGACATATTTGCTGTCGGTATAAAGCGTCACCGCGCACGGTTTTTTCAACAGGTTGAGCGCCTCAAGCGCCGCCGTCATTTCCATGCGGTTGTTGGTCGTCTGCGCCTCGCCGCCGGAAATTTCCTTTTCCGTGTCGCCAAAACGCAGCACCGCACCCCATCCGCCGGGGCCGGGATTACCCTTGCACGCGCCATCGGTGAAAATCTCGACCTGGGGAAGATCGTTCATGCGCCCAGCAACTCCGCTGCGTTTGCGCCGGCATAAAAATCCAGCCGCCGCCGATAGGCGAGCGGATCCTTGCGCGTCACCAGCGCGTCGGCTGGCGTATTGATCCAGTCATAGGCGCGCGTCAGCAGAAAACGGAGCGCGGCGCCGCGACACAGGATCGGGAAGGCGGCCCGCTCGGCCGGCGTCAGGCCATGGGCTTGGTCATAACCCATGCCCAATGCCGCCGCCCGGTCGCCAAAAAAGATTTTGCCGTCATTGCTGAAGCACCAGGCGCTGTGCGTCACCGCCAAATCATAGGCGCGAATGTCGGTGCAGCTGAAATAGAAGTCGATAAGGCCTGTCACCTGCTCTCCCAGCATCAGCACATTATCGGGGAACAGGTCGGCGTGGATCACCGACTGCGGCAGGTCTTCGGGCCAATGCGCATCCAGCCAATTCAGTTCGTCGCTGACACGCTGCGCAAGGCCGGTCTCGATCTGATCGAGATCCTTGCCACAACGCGCGGCCAGCCTATGCCAGCCCTTTTTATCCAGCCGGTTGGGCCGCTCGAGCAAAAATCCCTGCGCCGCCTTGTGCAAGTCGCCCAGCGCCATGCCTGCCGCTTGGGCCTGAGCCACGGTCGGTTCGGTTACGCTGATGCCTGTCAGAAATTCGATCAGGCACGCGGGGCGCCCGGCCAGATGCTGGAGGCGGCGGCCTTCGCGGTCGGGGATGAAGCGCGGCACGCGGCAACCTCGCACGCTCAGATGGTCGAGCAGGTCCATGAAAAAGGGCAGGTCGGCTTCGTCCACGCGCTTTTCATAGAGCGTCAGAATGAACCGCTGGCCATCGCCTTGATCCGTGCTGCCCGTCGTTTCGAGCAAGTAATTGCTATTTTCGACTCCCTCGGCGATCCCCTTGGCCGACACCAGCCGCCCGGCGTCGTAGCGCGCCAGAAAGACGTCGATGTCTTCGGCAGGGACATGGGTGTAAACGGCCATGGGCGGTCAGCCTTGATAGGGAAAGCAGATAGGCGCGGACAGGCGGATTGGCGCCCTATGCATGTTCCAGACCGCGTGGTAGCTTGAAGGAAATGGTTTCCCGCGCCGTTTCGACCTGTTCCTCGGTTACGTCATAGCGGGTGGCGATGCGCTCAACCACTTCGCGCACCAGGATTTCCGGTGCGGACGCGCCGGCCGTCAACCCCAATGTGCCGATGGAATCGAGCCAGGCGAAATCAACCTCTTCAGCACGCTGGATCAGGCGTGCGGGCGTGCCTTCGCGTTCGGCGACTTCCACCAGGCGCAGCGAATTGGAACTGTTGGGCGCACCGATCACGTAAAGAGCGTCGCATCGCCCGGCGATCGCCTTGACGGCTGTCTGGCGGTTGGAGGTCGCATAGCAGATATCCTCGCCTCTTGGCGCGGCAATGGAGGGAAAGCGTTCTTGCAGCGCCGCGACGATGGCAGCCGTGTCATCTACCGACAATGTGGTCTGGGTGAGAAAGGCCAGATTGTCGGGATCGATGGGCGCAAAGCGCGTCACATCCTCGACCGTTTCGATCAACGTCATCGATCCGTCGGGCACCTGGCCAAATGTGCCGATCACTTCGGGATGGCCCTTGTGCCCGATGAACAGGATATGCCGGCCGCTTGCGACCTGCCGTTCCGCCTGGCGATGCACCTTGCTGACGAGCGGGCAGGTGGCGTCCAGATAGTCCAGGCCACGTTCCTGGGCCTTTTCCGGCACGGCCTTGGGCACGCCGTGGGCGGAAAAGACGACCGGCACGCCGTCGGGCACCTGATCCAGCTCTTCAACGAAAATCGCGCCCTTGGCCTTCAGGCTGTCCACGACATATTTGTTATGGACGATTTCATGACGGACATAGACAGGTGCGCCATATTTCTCGATCGCGCGCTCGACGATGACGATGGCGCGGTCGACCCCTGCGCAGAAACCGCGAGGAGCGGCGATCAAAAGGGTCATTGGGCGAAGAGCTTCAGGCGCGTGCGTCATGCCTGTCCGCTTAGGCGAATGGCGCGGCGGAGGAAAGGGGTGCGACGCGAAAGCGCCTTGCTTGCAGTTGCGTGGCGGGCGGCGGATGGATAAGGAAGCGCGACACTTCCGGCCCCGCCAAGGAATATCTGCCTGTGAAAACTTCTTCGATCGCCCTGACCGCCATGCTGGCGCTCGCTCTGGCAGGCTGCTCGCGGCGCGGCGAGATTGACGCGACAGGCGGCATCGTCGCTGTGCGATCAGCCTGCCCCACGGCGGCGATCCCGGCGCAGACCGGCGACATCACCGTGTTCAACCCGGCAAATAGCACCGACGCATCGGCGATCGATGTCGTGGCGAACATCACTGACCTGCGTTCGACCTGCGCGGATGGCGACCAATTCTACACCGAAGCGACCTTTACCGTGAACGCCCGCCGCACCGATGCCGGCGGGGCGCGGCAGGTTGTCCTCCCTTATTTCTCGGCGGTGGTGCAGGGCGGTAGCGCCGTGGTTGCCAAGCGCATCGGTCAGGTGACGCTGGACTTCGCGCCGGGTCAGTATCGCGCCAGCGCGCAGGCCAAGGCCGGTTCCTATGTGAATAAGAGCGCGGCCACCCTGCCGGCGGAAATCCAACAGAAGATCACCCAGAAGCGCAAGGCCGGTGATGCCGACGCAGCGATCGACCCGTTCGCCCAGCCCGATGTCAAGGCGGCGTTGCAGCGCACCAGCTTCGAACTGCTCGTGGGTTTTAACCTGACCCAGGATCAGCTTCGATATAACGCCACGCGCTAGGAGCGAACTCAGTTTCGTTCGCCCTCAGCTTGTCGATGGGCTGTTCTTCTTGTCCAAGAAAGTGCAGGGCTTCGACAGGCTCAGCCCGAACGGGTCTTTAGCTTTTCGAGGAACTGTCCCGTGTCTCTCTACACTCGTTTCACCGCCCATCTCGATGCCGTGCTCGACGCGCTTGAGGCTGACGGCGTTCTGCCCGCCGGTCTCAATCGCAAACCTGTCACCGTCGAGCCGCCGCGCGATTCCAGCCATGGCGACCTAGCCACCAACGCCGCGATGGTGCTGGCCAAGCCGGCCGGCACGAACCCGCGCGCTCTGGCCGAAGCGATCGTGGCCAAGCTTCAGGCGCTGGATGAGGTGACAAGCGCCGCGATCGCCGGGCCTGGCTTCATCAACATGACGCTGACAGACGCGACCTGGCGTGCGGAACTGGCCGCGATCCATGCCGATGGCGCCGACTATGGTCGGTCCGCTCTGGGACAGGGCGTCAGCGTCAATGTCGAATATGTGTCGGCCAACCCCACCGGCCCCATGCATATGGGCCATTGCCGGGGCGCGGTGGTCGGCGACGCGCTTGCGACCTTGCTCGAATATGCCGGGCACAAGGTGATCCGCGAATATTATATCAATGATGCCGGCGGTCAGGTGGACGTGCTCGCCCGGTCGGCGCATCTGCGTTACCGCGAGGCGCTGGGCGAGGATGTCGGCGCGATCCCCGAAGGGCTTTATCCCGGCGATTATCTGGTCCCGGTGGGCCAGGCGCTGGCTGACGAATATGGCGACCGTTTCGCTGGTGCGCCCGAATCCGACTGGCTGGTGACATTCCGCACCTTCGCCGTGGCGAAGATGATGGACATGATCCGGAGTGATCTGGCGCTGCTCGGCATCCACCATGATATTTTTTCGTCGGAGGCGGAATTGCAGGCGGCGGGCAAGCCGGCCGAGGCGGAAGCCTGGCTGCGCGCGCATGACCTAGTCTATGACGGCGTGCTGGAAGCGCCCAAGGGCGAATTGCCCGATGATTGGGAACCGGTGGAACTGCCGCTGTTCCGCTCAACCAAATTCGGCGACGATCAGGACCGCCCGATCAAGAAGTCGAACGGCGCATGGACCTATTTCGGCGCCGACATGGCCTATCATTTCCAGAAGGCGCAGTCGGCCGATCAACTGATCGACATTTGGGGCGCGGACCATGCCGGCACGGTCAAGCGCATCCAGGCCGCCGTGGCCGCCCTTACCGAGGGCAAGGCGCGGTTCGACGTCAAGCTCATCCAGATGGTCCGCTTGTTGCGCGACGGCGAGCCGGTGAAAATGTCCAAGCGCGCCGGTAATTTCGTGACTTTGGCCGATGTCGTGCAGGAAGTGGGCAAGGATGTCGTGCGCTTCACCATGCTGACACGCAAGGCCGATGCGCAGATGGATTTCGATTTCGCCAAGGTGGTGGAGGCGTCGAAGGACAATCCGGTCTTCTACGTCCAATATGCCCATGCCCGCATTGCCTCGCTCGGACGTCGCGCTGAAGAGGCTGGTATCGCGCTGCCCGCGCCTGACCTGTCCCTACTTGGGACGGCGGAGCTGAGCCTGGTCAAGCTCGCCGCGCAGTTTCCCCGCGTCGTCGAAGGCGCGGCACAAGCGCGCGAACCACATAGAATTGCCTTCTATCTCAATGATCTGGCCTCGGCATTTCATGGCTGGTGGAATATGGGCAATGACGATCCGGGCGCACGCGTCATCCGCGCCGACGATCCGGCGCTGACTGCTACGCGCCTTTCCCTGGCGCAGGGAATAGGGCAGATTATCCGCAATGGGCTGGCGCTGATGGGCGTGGCCGCGCTGACCGAAATGCAGTGATGGACGGGAAATTCTGACGATGGGCGATTATGCGCGGGGCCGACTCGATCTGGACGATGACGATCGGCTGCCCTGGCTGGAGCCGGCAATCGATGAGGAGGAGGAGCGGATTTCGCCGCTTCGCATGCTCGGGCTGATCCTGCTCGGCCTGCTGCTGATCGGCGGAGTCGTCGCGGGCATCTGGTGGGCGCAGAATCGCAATGGCGCGGGCGGCGATGGCGAACTGATCGCCGCGCCCGAAGGCAATTACAAGATTCCCGCGAACGAGGCTGACGCCCGCAAATTTGCCGGCGAAGGCGACGCCAGTTTTGCCGCAAGCGAGGGCGTCGCGCGCGATGGGCGCATCGACCCCAGCCGCGTGCCCGAAGCGCCCATCACCGGCACTGCGCCCGCACCGGGCAATGCCAAACCTTCCGTCGCGCCCAAGGCAGGGCAGAGCGTTTCTGCGCCGGTGACTGATGAAACGTCGCAACAGGCTGCACCGGTCAAGCAGGCCAAGGCAACAGGCGGTACGATCCAGCTGGGCGCCTATGGCAGCGCATCGGGGGCCAAGGACGCCTGGGGTCGGCTGTCAAAGCGTTTCGCCTATCTGGCGCCGCTGGCGATGACCGTGGAATCGGCCGAGGTCGGTGGCGGCACGGTCTATCGGCTGCGAGCCAGCGCCGGTGCGGAGGCCTCGACAATCTGCGGTCGGTTGAAGGTGGCAGGGGAAAGCTGTCTGGTCGTCAACTGACGGGAAAGGCGTGACCGGCGGCACCGCCGGTTATAGCCGGCCCGTCATTTGCGCTTCGACAGGCGCGATGGTTGACGCTAGATATCCTGGCATGAAACCCGTCATTTTCGGCCTGTCCGGCAAAACCCTCACCCCTGACGAACGCGCCTTCTTTGCCGAGGCTCAGCCGGCGGGATACATCCTGTTCAAACGCAATATCGTCGATCGGGCGCAGGTGCGCGCGCTCACGGATGATCTGCGTGCGATCCATGGCCGTGAGGACCTGCTCATCATGATCGATCAGGAAGGCGGGCGCGTTGCGCGGATGCAGGCCCCGGTCTGGCCCAGCTTTCCGCCCGGAGCGATCTTCGACAGGCTCTATGATGTCGCCCCGTCCAGCGCGATCGCCGCGGCCCATGCCAATGCCCATGCCATCGCGCTGACTCTGGCGGAAGTCGGGATCACGGTCGACGCTCTGCCGCTACTCGACGTGCGGCAGGACGGGGCGAGCGACATCATGGGCGACCGCACGCTGGGGGCTGAGCCGATGCGCGTCGCCGCGCTAGGACGTGCCGTGCTGGAGGGGCTGGCGGCTGGCGGCGTGGTCGGCATCGTCAAGCATATGCCCGGTCATGGTCGCGCGCTGGTGGACAGCCATCTGGAACTCCCGGTCGTCACGGCAGATGCAGAGCAATTGGAAAGCGACCTGGCACCCTTCCACACGCTCCGCAGCGCGCCGATAGGGATGACGGCGCATGTCGTCTATACCGCCTGGGATGCCGACCGGCCCGCCAGCCTGTCGCCTGCGGTGATCGGCGGGATCATTCGGGACCGCATTGGCTTTGACGGCCTGTTGATGTCCGACGACCTCGACATGAAGGCGCTGAAAGGCACGATCCCCGACCTCGCCGCCGGCGTGGTCGCGGCCGGATGTGATCTGGCGCTCAATTGCTGGGGGCGGATGGAGGATATGGTCGGTATCGCCGAAAAGCTGCCGGAGATCAGCCACCCGTCGCGCGCCCGGCTGGACCGCGCCATGGCGAGTGTGAGGCGGGGGAGTGAACAGCCACCGCTGGAGCAATTGCTGGCGACGCGCGATCAGTTGTTGGAGCTGGTGACGGCTTGATTGGGTGAATGACGGGGAGGGGTAGGAAGTCGCTGGGCATAAAATGGGTTTGGGAGAGCAATAGCTGCCGTCCCAAAAATCATGGATATGCTATGACTAGGCAATCTGCTCGCAAATGAAGTTTGCCCGTTCCGCTACTGATGCGAGCGGCAGCATGACAAGCCTATAGCCCAAGCCGGAGTATGCATCGACCATCGCATGAAAGGTGGATTCGGCTTCTGCGAACGTCTGCTTTCGTTCAGCGTCACGTTTGAAAATCTCTGGCCAAGGCGGGGCAATGAAGACTCTGTTTGAATATCTCCGCTGCTCTGCCGCCCGAAGCGCGGTAGCCGGCACCGGCAACCTGCATAGCCGTAAGTAGCCAATAACGTCGGGGATGCCGCGATCAAAGATTACGGGACCGGGAACATTTAAAGCTTCTCGATAAGACCGCATCTCCCATGCGAGCATTAATATCGCAAAAGCTTCACGATCGGCCCACGGCAAGGCAGTACCACCAATATCGACCTGATCCTGAATGATTGCTCGACCGGCTTCCGGCATACGGCCCAAGCCCCTTGCGGCCAAAGCATCAATTAGGGTCGTCTTGCCTGATCCAGGACCGCCGGTGATAACGTGAAATTGGTCAGCCATCGTCTATCTCGGCGTGTCGCATTGGATTGTGGTTCGGGAATAACCGGCTTGGGTGGCTAGCGGATGGTCCTGTTCCGCATCGGAGCGCCTATATTTAATCGCGCGAATACGCAGATATGCCGAAAAATCCCGCACGGCCTCCGCGTCTCCGTATGCACATTCCCCCTTCGGCGTAGCTTGGGCGAAGGGCTATTTCTGGTCGTCACTGCCTGTCCACGACTTCTCAGCCCGCGCAGGCTGGGATTTAAAGCGTATATCGCTTCGTCGCCCACGACCCCAGCTTTTGCCGGGGGTGACGGACCGTGCTCGACCGCGAATGCTCCGCCTCAGCCACCGCCCGGTGCGTTATGACCGCCGGCCGGCACCGGTCCGCCGCTGGGCGCGTGGCCATTGTCGGGATTGCTGTCCCAGTCGATATGATAGAGGTCGAACCGACGGTCGCGCAAGTTGCGCACCGTGCCTTCCGCCCGCGCCCAGCTGAGATCGGCCAGGTTCACGTCGGCCATGGTCAGCGTCTCGACATTTTCGGTGGATTCCGCCGCGATGCCGTCCCGTGCGAAGGGCAGGTCGCAGGGCGTCAGGATTGCGCTCTGGGCATATTGGATGTCCATATTGTCGACATTGGGCAGGTTGCCGACATTGCCGGACATGACCACATAGCATTGGTTCTCGATTGCGCGGGCCTGCGCGCAATAGCGCACGCGCATATAGCCCAAGCGCGAATCGGTGCAGAAGGGGACGAAGATGATGCGCGCCCCCTGGTCCACCAGCCGCCGCGCCAGTTCGGGAAATTCGCTGTCGTAGCAGATGAGCACGCCAATCGGCCCACAGTCGGTCTGGATCACGTCGAGCGAATCCCCGCCCTTGATATTCCACCAGAAGGCTTCGTTGGGGGTGGGGTGGATTTTTTCCTGCGTGTGGATCGAGCCGTCCCTTAGGGCGACATAGGCGATATTTTGAATATCGCCATCCTCCGCGCGCGTCGGATGCGATCCGCCGATGATGTTAATATTATACTCCAGCGCCATGCGGCCCAGTTCCTTCGTCAGGCGGGGCGTATAGTTGGTGAGCTTGTCAATCGCCTCCATGGGCGAGAGCTTTTTGGTTTCGAACGACAGGAGGGGCAGGGTGAAGAGTTCCGGGAAGATGATGAAGTCCGACCGGTAATCCGCCGCCACATCGACGAAATATTCGATATTGCGGATGAACTCATCGAAATCATCGACCGCGCGCGCTTGCAACTGGCAGGTGGCGAGCCGGACGCTTTCAACGCCGCGCGGCACCCGCATTTCGGGCGCTTCGTCGGGGTCGACATAGGGGTTGCGCCACACCAGATGCGCGGCATGGCCGTCCGACTGCTTGTCTTCGGGCAGGTAATTTTCGAGGACGCCCAGCGGCTCAAACTGGTTCTTCAATTGAAAACTGATGACCTGGTCGCGCATCTTTCCCGTGACGACCTTGTCCAGATAGTCCTGCGGGCTGCCGGCGCGCCGCTTCGCTCTGGCATAGCCAGGCATGCGACCGGCAATGACGATGCCGTGCAGGTCCAGTTCCTCCGCCAGTTCCTTGCGTTCGTCATAGAGCCGCTGGCCGATGCGCAGGCCGCGCAGTTTGGGATCGACCGCCATCTCATAACCATAAAGCCATTCGCCGGCCGCGCTGTGCCGCGTGCCAAAGCCGTTAGCGGTGATTTCCTCCCAATCATGCCGGGCAAAGGCCATCGCCTTGCTGACGCGCATCGTCGCGCAATAGCCGACGACCTTGCTGTCATAGAGGGCGACGAAGCAGCCATTGGGGAAATTGTTGATCTGGCCGCGGATGGTGGCCAGCGAATAATTGGGCATGCCGGGATAGGCGCGGGCGATCAACCGCTGGATGCCCCGCACATCCGAAGGAACGGCCGCACGGACCTCCAAACGCTTCTTGCCCGTCGTCGTCACGCACTGCCTCCTTGTCGCATATGTACAAAGAAAAAGGCGGCGTCGGATGCCCGGCGCCGCCTCATTCCGTTAGCGTATTGAACCGAACGCGGTACGATCAGTTCCACTTGCCCATTTCGGTTTCCAGATTGACGCGGATCGCCTCGAAGAACTGCTCGGTGGTCATCCACGCCTGTTCCGGGCCGATGAGCAGCGCCAGATCCTTGGTCATCTTGCCGCTTTCGACGGTCTGGATGCAGACCTTTTCCAGCGTTTCGGCGAACTTCACGACATCGGGCGTGTTGTCGAACTTGCCGCGGAACTTGAGGCCGCCGGTCCAGGCGAAGATCGACGCGATCGGGTTGGTCGACGTAGCCTTGCCCTGCTGGTGCTGGCGATAGTGGCGCGTGACGGTGCCGTGCGCGGCTTCGGCTTCGACCGTCTTGCCATCGGGGGAGAGCAGGACGGAGGTCATGAGGCCAAGGCTGCCAAAGCCCTGCGCCACCTGGTCCGACTGGACGTCGCCGTCGTAATTCTTGCACGCCCACACGAATTCGCCGCTCCACTTGAGCGCGGAGGCGACCATGTCGTCGATCAGGCGATGTTCGTAGACGATGCCGGCGTCCTTGAACTTCTGGTCGAAGCCTTCGGTCTCGAACACTTCCTGGAACAGATCCTTGAAGCGGCCGTCATAGGCCTTGAGGATCGTGTTCTTGGTCGACAGGTAGACCGGCCATTTGAGGTTCAGGCCATAGTTGAACGAGGCGCGCGCGAAGTCGCGGATCGAATCGTCCAGATTGTACATCGCCATGGCGACGCCCGAACCGGGGAAGTCGAACACTTCGCGGTCGATCGTCTCGCCATTTTCGCCCTCGAACACCAGGCGCAGCTTGCCGGCGCCAGGCACCTTGAAATCGGTCGCGCGATATTGGTCGCCAAAGGCGTGGCGGCCAACGACGATCGGCTTGGTCCAGCCGGGGATGAGGCGCGGGACGTTTGAAATGACGATGGGCTCGCGGAAGACGACGCCGCCCAGGATGTTGCGGATCGTGCCGTTGGGCGACTTCCACATTTGCTTTAGGTTGAACTCCTCAACGCGCGCTTCGTCCGGCGTGATGGTGGCGCATTTGACGCCGACACCATATTCCTTGATCGCATTGGCGGAATCGATCGTGATCTGGTCGTTGGTTTCGTCACGCTTCTCGACCGAGAGGTCATAATATTTGAGGTCGATGTCGAGATAGGGAAGGATCAAACGCTCGCGGATCCATTCCCAGATGATCCGGGTCATTTCGTCGCCGTCAATCTCAACGACGGGGTTTTTCACCTTGATCTTCGCCATAGCGCGTCTTCGCTTTCTTCTCTCGGGTGGAATTTGCCATCGCCCTAGGCAAAGCGGCGGCAATGTTCAACTGCGGAAGCCGCGCAGGGGGATGCGGGGAGCCATAGGCGGCATCGGTCGTTGTCAGCGCATCAGTCTCTGCCTAAGACGAGTCCATGGAAAATAACGAAATCACGATCGCCGCTGGCGGCAATGTCAAATGGCGCTGGCCATCGGTCCACCCCGAAGGCATGAAGTTCGGCCTGATCGCTGCGGCGATCACCGCAGTGCTGTTTCTGGTTGGCTGGGACATTGTCGGCTGGCTGATGCTGATGGTGGCGATCTGGGTTTTCGCCTTTTTCCGCGATCCCGTCCGCGCCGTGCCGCAGGATGAAGGCGCGATCATTGCACCGGCCGATGGCCTCGTCACCCTGATCCAGCGCGTGCCGCCGCCGCGCGAAATGGCGGGGGTAGACGGCCTTGGCGATCAGCCGCTCATTCGCGTGTCGATTTTCATGAGCGTGTTTGACGTGCACATCAACCGCACGCCGATCGGCGGGACGATCAAGTCGGTCGTCTATATTTCGGGCAAGTTCCTCAATGCCGATCTCGACAAGGCGAGCGAGGATAATGAACGGCAACATATATTGGTGGAGCGGCATGACGGGCTGCGCATCGGCTTCACGCAGATTGCGGGCCTGGTCGCGCGTCGCATCGTGCCCTTCGTCAAGCCGGGAGACATGGTGGCCGCGGGCCAGCGCATCGGGCTTATTCGCTTCGGCAGCAGGGTTGACGTCTATCTGCCCGCCGGCACCGCGCCGCGCGTGATCCTGGGCCAGCGCACCGTGGCTGGCGAAACCATCCTTGGCCAGATTGGCGACGCCCGCGTCGTGCCAGGTATCCAGCAGTGACGGCGGGTCTGCCATGAGCCGCCAGCGTAGGGCCATTCCGCGCGGATTGCGTCGCGGCATCACACTGCGCATGGTCGCGCCCAATGCAGTGACCGCGATGGCGCTTTGCTTCGGGCTGACGGGCGTGCGTTACGGCATATCCGGCGAATGGGAGCGGGCCGTCCTGTCGATCCTGTTTGCAGGCGTACTGGACGGTCTGGACGGGCGCATCGCTCGGCTGCTGCGGGGCGAAAGCCGTTTCGGCGCGGAACTCGACTCCCTTTCAGACTCGATCGCCTTTGGTGTGGCGCCTGCGCTGATCCTCTATCTCTGGTCGCTGCACGCGATGCCGAAATTTGGATGGATTTTCGCTTTGGCCCATGCGCTGTCGTGCGCGCTGCGACTTGCCCGCTTCAATGCGAATATCGATGCGGATGAGCAGCCGCACAAATCGGCGGGCTTTCTGACCGGCGTGCCAGCACCGGCCGGTGCGGGGCTGGCGTTCGTGCCGCTCTATCTATGGCTGGTGACAGGCGCCGACATCTTCCGCGAGTGGTATGTGGTGGCGCCCTGGACGGCATTCACCGCCTTCCTGATGATATCGAGCATTGCGACCTATAGCTGGTCAGCCCTGCGCCTGCGCAAACGGATCAGGCTCGAAGCAATCGCGGTAGCCGGTCTGCTGGCTGCGCTGCTGGTCACGGACCCTTGGCTGACCCTGCTCATATTGTGCGCAACATATGTCGCGCTCATACCCTTTGGCGTCATATCCTATGCGCGCGTCAGAAAGCAGCGGGAAGTCACTGCGTCGATTTGAATATCAAGCGGCTGAAAGAGGGTGGGCAGCTGACGAACGCGTATCAGGCGCGCGCAGGCGATTCGTCACACGGGGACGATTAATGCGAATATGGTAAACCTGCGGAGTTTGCGGGATAGGCTGGAAGAGAATGGCTGCCACCATCTTGTCATGATAGGCGGCAACCATCCATATGATGGTTCCAACCGCCATTAGGAACGCGGCAGAAAATAAGGTCGCGGCAACAAACGTGAACATGATCGTCACTTTCCGTCTTGCCATTTGCACGGCAGGTCTCACTATGACGGACTGAACAGTTATTAACCGTATTTGTTCCGTCTGTTCCCTTTATGTTCTGGCATGAGGCAGGTGTCAACCCTTGCCTTTTGTTCGCGCCACGGTTAAAGGCGCGCCCATTCCACATGGGAATCACCATATCCGGTGCCAGACCGGCCTTTCAGGCCGTGCGACGGTTCCCGATTCCCAGAGGTAGCAACCGGAAGGAGAAAGATTATGGCGACCCCTGTCGTCAGCATGCACCAATTGATCGAAGCTGGCGCCCATTTCGGCCACCAGACCCACCGCTGGAACCCGCGCATGAAGCCGTACATCTTCGGCGAGCGCAACGGCATCCACATTCTTGACCTGTCGCAGACCGTGCCGCTCTTTGGCCGTGCGCTCGATTTCGTGTCGGCGACCGTCGCGGCCGGCGGCAAGGTGTTGTTCGTCGGCACCAAGCGCCAGGCGCAGGATCCCATCGCGGACGCTGCGCGCAAGTCGGGCCAGCATTTCGTCAACCATCGTTGGCTGGGCGGCATGCTCACCAACTGGAAGACGATTTCGGGTTCGATCAAGCGCCTGAAGACCCTCGAGGAAAAGCTGTCGGGCGACACCCACGGCTTCACCAAGAAGGAAGTGCTCCAGATGACGCGCGAGCGTGAGAAGCTGGAACTGTCGCTGGGCGGCATCCGCGACATGAACGGCATCCCCGATGTCATGTTCGTGATCGACGCCAACAAGGAAGAGCTGGCGATCAAGGAAGCCAATACGCTGGGCATCCCGGTCGTCGCGATCCTCGATTCGAACGTTTCGCCTGACGGCATCGCCTTCCCGGTTCCGGCGAACGATGACGCCAGCCGCGCGATCCGCCTCTATTGCGAAGCCGTCGCCGCCGCCGCCACCAAGGGCAACCGTGGCGCGCAGCAGGCGTCGGGCGTCGATATCGGCGCTCTGGACGAGCCCGAAGTCGAGCAGGTTGCCGCCGAAGCCTAAGAGCGTCGCGCAACTGCAAACATGACAGGCTAGGGCGCGCTCCACCGGAACGCGCCCTAGTGTGCATCTAAAATACCTGTGCATTTGAAATACCGCCTGTTTGAAACATCGAAACTTAGGAGCCGAAACATGGCCGAGATTACCGCTGCCGCCGTCAAGGAACTGCGCGACCGTTCGGGCGCAGGCATGATGGATTGCAAGAAGGCGCTCACCGAAGCCAATGGCGACCTGGAAGCCGCGACCGACTGGCTGCGCGCCAAGGGCTTGGCCGCCGCGCAGAAGAAGTCCAGCCGCACCGCCGCGGAAGGTCTGGTCGGCGTCGCCGTCGCCGGCACCAAGGGTGTAGCTGTCGAAGTGAACAGCGAAACCGACTTCGTCGCCAAGAATGACCAGTTCCAGGATTTCGTTCGCACCGTTGCGACGGTAGCGCTCGAAACCGGCGCTGCCGACGCCGACGCGCTGTCGAGCGCCGCTTACCCCGGTGGCGGCACAGTCAATGAAAAGCTGGTGTCGAACATCGCCACCATCGGCGAAAACCAGAATGTCCGTCGCGTCGGCCATGTCGAAGTAAGCCAGGGCGTCGTCGTCCCTTACGTCCACAACGCCGCGGCGCCGGGCCTCGGCAAGATCGGCGTGCTGGTCGCGCTGGAAGGCGATGCGCCGGCCGACGTCATGGAGCCGCTCGGCAAGCAACTGGCGATGCACATCGCCGCCGCCTTCCCGCTGGCGCTGTCGGCCGACGATATCGACCCGGCCCTGCTGGAGCGCGAGCGCGCCATCGCCGCTGAAAAGGCGGCGGAAAGTGGCAAGCCCGCCGAAATCGTCGCCAAGATGGTCGACGGTGCGGTCGCCAAGTTCGCCAAGGAACAGGCGCTGCTCAGCCAGCTGTTCGTGATGGACAACAAGACCCCGGTCGCCGACGTCGTCGCCAAGGCGGCGAAGGATGCGGGCAAGTCGATCACGCTCAAGAGCTATGTTCGCTTCCAGCTGGGCGAAGGCATCGAAAAGGAAGTGAGCGACTTCGCCGCCGAAGTGGCTGCCGCTGCTGGCGTCTGATCGTCCGACCTGACCGAAAAATGGAAAGGGGCGCTCGCATGAGTGCCCCTTTTTTCATGCCTGGCCCTGGGCGACCGCGCCCAGCTTGCGCCATCGCGGCAGCGTCTGGTTAAGGAAGGCGGCCGCTCTGTCCGGTGTGATGGCGGTTTGACCGTCAGCCGGCGCGCCCTGATCCCCCATAGGCTTGTCTGCGCATGTTGCAGCCAGGGACTTAGCGTCGATGCGCCCCTTCGCGGCCAGCCATGCGTCGAGCAGCCTCAGATCGTCGGCCGTCGCGACCACCGCCGATCCCAGCGAAGCGGCTGCAAGATGATCATAGCGGCGTCCCCGCGATGCTTCTTCGGCGATGAAGCGGTTGAGGCCCTGCACCGCACGGATCGGCGCAGGTGCGCTTCGCCCTACGCCCACGATCCGCGCATGCAGGAGCAGGGCCATGATCTGCAGCGCGTTTGACCTGCCTTGCTTGCGCATCGCGGGCAGCGCCAGCAACTCCCCGACCGACCGACCGCCGGCGTCGAGGGCGGACACAATCTCTGCATAGGCGGGGGCCTGCAGGATAATCTCGCTGAAGCTGGTAGCGATGGTCAGGCTATCCCCTTCCACTGGTTTTAGCAGATATATTTTTTTCCCTTCGGGCACCACATCGCCCGCAAGGGTTGGCCATAAAGAAGAGGGACGAAAAACGTCGCGGCGAAAGGACTGGTTGATCACCAGATCCTGAACATCGATACGCAGAACGCTGCTGACCTGTTCTTCGACCGTGGCGCGCAGGGGCGGCGGCAGCGCGCCGGGGAGCAATGTTTCGGCGAGCGAGGCGGTGCCGACGAACGTCAGGCCCTCGCCCGCCACTTCCTTTGCAACCTCCGAATGCCAGAGCGGATGCCATCCTGCGTGCAGATATTCGTGGATCAGATGGTTGCTCGCTTGACGCTTTACTGCGGCAAGCCGGCTTTTCAGGCCGGGTAGAATGCGAAAGCTGTTTGCCCCGCCTGCGGCCAACCGGTCAAACAGACCAATCGATGCCTGCATGACAGCCCCGCTCGGCTGGTTGCTTTCCTCCTTCAACAGGCGG
>NZ_DJDV01000112.1:0-25837 GCF_002431195.1 Sphingobium sp. UBA5915
TCAAGCGCGTGCCGGTGGAGATAGAGGCGGGCGCGCCGGGCGCCTATGCCGGGGCCGGCTCCATCGACGGCAGCGTGCCGGGCAACTATTATATCAACCTGCGCGATACCGGCATCTGGCCGCGCTACAGCCTGCCGACGCTCTGCTATCATGAAGGGATACCGGGCCATATCTGGCAGGGCGAATATACCTATAAACTGCCGCTGATCCGATCGCTGCTGGCGTTCAACGCCTATAGCGAGGGCTGGGCGCTCTATGCCGAGCAGCTGGGCGATGAGCTGGGCGTCTATGATGGCGATGTCGCCGGGCGGCTGGGTTATCTCCAGTCGATCGCCTATCGCTGTTGCCGGCTGGTGGTAGACACCGGCCTGCACGCCAAACGCTGGACGCGCGATCAGGCGATCCAATGGTTTGCCAGCACCAACGGATCGACGCTGGAGGATGTGCAGGGCGAAGTTGACCGCTATTGCGCATGGCCGGGCCAGGCCTGCGGCTACAAGGTCGGCCATGGCGAAATCGTACGGCTGCGCGGGGACGCGCAACGGGCGCTGGGCGACCGGTTCGACTTTCGCCTGTTCAACGACATGGTGGTGAAGGGCGGCGGCGTGCCGATGACCGTGCTCGCCGCCAATGTCGATGCCTGGGTCAAGGAACGCGGCGGGGCCTGAACCCACGCCGCGCGCCTTCCGCCACGGTCGGGTCCTACATCCCGTCCAGCCCCTTGCTGACCAGGATGTTGACGGACACGCGGCGGTTTTCGGCCTTGCCTTGCGCGGTGTCGTTGCTGGCGATCGGCTGGGCTTCCGACATGCCGGTCGGCGTCAGCATGCGATAGGGTTTCCAGTTGCAATGCTGTTGCAGATAATTGACCACCCGCCCCGCGCGCTTTTCGCTCAGCATCTGGTTATACTCTTCCGACCCGGTCGAATCGGTATAGCCCACGACCAGCAGCAGGGCGTTGTCCATCTGTTCGGCGCTGGCCGCCGTGGCGCACAGATCGCTCTTGGCCTGGGGCGACAATGCGGTCTTGCCGGTGTCGAAATTGACGTTGGTGGTCGCCTTCACATTATATTGGTCGATATCGGCGACCCGGCCGCGTAGCGCTTCGGTCGCGGCGCTCTGTTCGGCAAAGCCCTGCGCCGTACCGTTGCGGATCATCGACGCGGTTTTGAGGTCCTTGTTCTTGAGCGCGATGCGCGTCGCCACCAGCCCCTGCGCGCCCTGCACCGTCTCGACGCTGACGGGCAGACCGTTCAGCAGCGCGTCCGGCCCCAGCGTTTCGCGGCCCAGCCCAAGGAAGCCGCCGCTCGCGCGCACCACGGTCGCTTCCCCGATGGCCACGACATTGTTCGCGCCATCCTCGCCCGTGACCTGCATCTGGTCGCCGCTGCGCGCGGAGATGAAGCCCTCGATCGTTGGCCCCTTGACCGCTTCCGCCGGCGCTGGCTCGGGTTCGGTAATCGTGGCCGACAGGTCGGCCGGCGGCGCGTCCTGCGCTGCCAGCGGGCTCGCCATCGGCCCGGTGAGCAGCGCGCAGGCCAGCAGCGCGGCACCTCCCTTTGACGTGATAGACATGGGTGATCCTCCATCCTCTTGAATAAGCCCGTCCTGCCTGTTCCGGCGAATATTGCCGGTTGATGAATGGCGGGCGCAAGGCGCATCGCTCTGCCGGTCATGCGAGCGCAAGGCGAGGCGAATGGAGGCGGTCCCTGGCGCGGGCGGTGGCCAGACCCCAATTTTTTGGGGTGGCTGCGATTGGGCGGGGGGCTTACGCATGATGCCCATGAGTATATCCGTGGAAGAGGCCGTCCTGGCCCTCACTGAAAAGGAGAAGCAGACGCTGCGCCTGATGGTGCGCGGGCATGACGCCAAGTCGATCGCGCGCAGCCTCGGCCTCTCGGTCCACACCATCAACGAACGGCTGCGCGACGCGCGGCGCAAGCTGGCGGTATCGAGCAGCCGGGAAGCCGCGCGGATGCTGCTGGATGTGGAGGGGGAGGGCGCAGCGCCGCGCGTCCCCGAAAATCTGGGGGACAGCGAAATCGGGGACGACGCGGCGCGCGCGCCGGGGGATGAGCAGGCAGCGCCGATGGACGGCGCGGGGCGGGCAACCCGCCTACCCATGATCCTGACAGGAGTGATGCTCATGACCCTTATCCTTGGCCTACTTGCCATGACGACCCTTTCCCCCGATGGCGCGACGACGCAGCCGGCCGCAACCCAGGCGCAGGCGCCGCAAGATGCCGAACTGGTGCAAAAGGCGCGCGATTTCCTGACGCTGGTCGACGCTGGCCGCTGGGATGAGAGCTATCGCCTGTTCGGACCTTCTTTCCGCAAGCTCAACACGCCGCAGGTCTGGGCGTCCGTCTCGGACAAGGTGCGCGTGCCGCTGGGCGCGGTATCCTCCCGCCAGTTCCTGAGCCAACAAGAACTGCCCGCCCCACCGGCCGGCTACACTGTCATCAAATTCCGCACCGATTTCGCCGCCAAGCCGAACGCGGTCGAAACCGTCACGCTGGAACAGGGCGATGCAGGCTGGCAGGTGGTGGGCGTGACGATAGAATGAAGGCGCTTTAGGCCCCCTCTACCCACAAGGTCGCGCCTTCCGCGCGGATGATGCGGACGCGGGCGCCGGCGGGGGCGTCGGGGCCGCGCGCGGTCCAGACGCTGTCGCCCACGCGCACCCGGCCTTCGCCGCCGCTGATCGGTTCCACCACGCTGACCGTCTCGCCGATCAGCCGGGCGGCGCGGTCATTGAGCAGGGGATCGGCGGAGGCGACGGGATGGTCGACATACCAGCGCCGTCCGGCATAGACCGCCACAATGCTGAGCGCGGCGAACAGCAGCAGTTGGAGCGGCAGGCCGATCGGCAGCGCCAGCGCGGCAAGCCCGGTGATCGCCGCGGCGATCGCGATCCAGATCAGGAACACGCCGGGGATCAGCACCTCGCCAATGCCGAGCAGCGCGGCGAATACCAGCCAGGCCCAATGATCCTCCATCAGGGCGATCCAGTCGGTCATGTCTGCTCCCTCCTGCCGCCGTCACGCGCCATCGCCCTTACCCCTGGCTCTGGCCGAACGGGCCGCGACGCGGCGGCGCGGGCGGGGTGGGAATGGGCTGGCCATCGGTGCCCAGCGCGTCCTTGGCAAGCTGGCCGATGCCGCCCAGCGTCCCGATCAGCTGCGTCGCTTCCACCGGGAACAGGATCGTCTTGGCATTGGGCGATGTCGCAAATTGCTGCACAGCCTCGGTATATTTCTGCGCGATGAAATAGTTGAGCGCCTGCGGATTGCCCGACGAAATCGCGTCCGACACCATCTGCGTCGCCTTGGCCTCCGCCTCGGCCTCGCGCTCGCGCGCCTCGGCGTCGCGAAAGGCGGCCTCGCGACGGCCCTCGGCTTCGAGGATTTGGCTTTGCTTCGCGCCCTCGGCCTTCAGGATTTCCGATGCGCGCAGGCCTTCGGATTCCAGGATCAGCGCGCGCTTCTCCCGCTCCGCCTTCATCTGTCGGCCCATCGCGTTGACGATGTCGGCGGGCGGGCGAATATCCTTCAGTTCGACGCGCGTGATCTTGATGCCCCAGCTGTTGGTCGCATGATCGACGACGGACAGCAGCCGCGCGTTGATCTCGTCGCGCTTGGACAATGTCTCGTCCAGGTCCATCGACCCCATCACCGTACGCAGGTTGGTCGTCGCCAGCTGCATGATCGCGACATAGAGTTCGCTCACCTCATAGGCTGCCTTGGCCGCATCCAGCACCTGGAAGAAGACCACGCCGTCGACCGACACCATGGCATTGTCCTTGGTGATGATTTCCTGCCCCGGAATATCGACAACCTGCTCCATCATGTTGATCTTGCGGCCCACCGCGTAGAAGAAGGCGGGGTAGAAATTGAGGCCGGGGCGGGCGACCTCCGTGAACCGTCCGAAGCGTTCGATCGTATATTGATAGCCTTGCCGCACCACCTTCACGCTAACGGCAAGGTAGAAGAGCACAAGGCCGGTCAGTGTCAGGGCAAAGGTGGTCAGCATGGCGCTTCCATTTTCCGTGAGGGGCATGTCGGGCTTGGATCATGCGCCTGTTTCGTTAACGAGGATAGTCAAACCGCAAAGGAGAGTAAGCCCCATGTTGCTGCGCCACGCCCGTTCGCTGCTGTTCCTGCCTGCATCCAACCCGCGCGCCATCGCCAAGGCGCGCACCTTGCCGTGCGACATGGTGATCCTGGACCTGGAGGATGCGGTCGCCGACGACCGCAAGGCTGAAGCGCTGGACCAGGCGCTCGAAGCGCTCGGCGAAGGTTTTGGAGAAAGGCTTGCCGCCGTGCGCATCAATGTCGAGGGGGCGGCCACCCATGGGCGCGAGATGATCGCGCTCAAGGGCACGGCGGCCGACTATGTGGTGCTGCCCAAGGTCGAACATCCCAAGCAGGTCAAGGATGTCTTTTCCGTCAGTCAAAAGCCGGTGATCGCGATGATCGAAAGCGCGCGTGGCGTGCTGGCGGCCAATGCCATCGCCGCGGGCGAAGGCTGCGCCGGGCTGTTCATGGGCAATAACGACCTGCGCCGCGACCTTGGCCTTCCCGACAATGCCGGGCGCGCGGGCCTAGGCCTTGCGATGCAGACGGTGGTGCTCGCCGCCCGGGCGGCGGGCATCGCGGTGTTCGACGGCGTGTTCAACCGGCTGGACGATGAAGCGGGTCTGGAAGCGGAATGCGCCGAGGGTCATGCGCTGGGCTTTGATGGCAAAACGCTGATCCACCCCGCGCAGGTCCCGGTCGCCAATCAGGTGTTCGGCCCGGACGCCCAGGCCCTGGCCGACGCCCGCCGCCTGATCGAAGCCGCCACCGGCGGCGCCGAACGCTTCGAAGGCCGCATGATCGAAACCATGCACGTCGAACAAGCCAGGGCGCTCATCGCACGTGCCGAAGCCGTAGGGGGATAGCCCCAGCTCAAAAATTCGGGCGGCGTTTTTCGCGGAAGGCGGCGGCGCCTTCGGTGAAGTCGGGCAGGGTGAAGGCGTCGCGGAATAGCGATAATGTGGCGGCGTCGTCGTCGGCCTGGCCGTCGAGGATGCGGCGGATGACCGCCTTGGCGGATCGCACGCTGTGCTGGGCATTGGCGGCGATAGCGCGGGCGATCGCATTGGCAGCGGCAAGCGGATCGGGCGCGATCTCGTCGATCAGGCCGATCGTCAGCGCCGTCTGCGCATCGTGCAGCGCGCCGGTGAAGAGAATGCGCTTGGCCCGCGCTGGCCCGACCAGGTCGACCAGCAGCTTGGTGTCGAACAGCGAATAGACGATGCCCAGTTTCGCGGGCGTGATGCCCAGCCGTGCGGCGGGCGCAGAGATGCGCAGGTCGCAGGCGATCGCCATGCCGCAACCACCGCCTATGCAATCCCCGCCGATCGCGGCGATCACCGGCTTGTCGGCATGGGCCAGCGCATATTGGGTGGAACGGATCGCGGCCTGATTGGCGATGCGCCAGTCGGGATCGGCGGCGCAGCGGGCAAATTCGTCGATATCCGCGCCGGCGCAGAACAGGCCGGGCGTGGCGGAGGCGAGGATCAGCACGCGCACCGTATCGTCGGCCATGGCTTGCGCGACGAGGCGCGGCGCATCCTCCCACATCGCCTGCGTCATCGCGTTGCGGCGCGCGGGCCGGTCGATCAGCAGGCGCGCGATCGGCCCATCGTGCTCCAGGCGCAGCGTCATGCCCGCGGCCTCATCCCGGCCAGCGTTCCAGCAGCGGCACCAGCTCGTCGAAATGCGCGATCACCGCGTCCGCCTCCAGTTGCTCCACCGGCCCGTCCAGAAAGCCGAAGCCGACCGCGATATTGGCGATGCCCGCATTACGCGCGCCGGCAATGTCGTTGATCGTGTCGCCCACGAAGATTGCGCGGCCGCCGCCCGCACGCTCGATCATCGCCCGGATGGGCGCGGGGTCGGGCTTGGATACACCGACGGTGTCGCCGCTTACGATCGCCGCGAACCGGTCATGGAGGCCGATCTGCTGCATCAGGGGAATGGTGAACCGCTCCGCCTTGTTGGTGCACAGGGCGATCCGCACGCCCCGCGCCGCCAGCGCGTCGAGCGCCTGCACCGCGCCCGGATAGGGCGTCGAATGGATCGCCAGATTCTGCGCATAATGGTCGAGCAATATGGGCAACAAATCGGCCAGCATCGCCGTGTCACAGCCCCCCGACGCATCCAGTGCGCGTTGCAGCATCACCCGCGCGCCCTTGCCGGCGAAGGGGCGGATGTCGGCCGCAGGGAAGGGATCGCGGCCGATGGTGCCGATCGCATGGTTGACCGCGGCGGCCAGGTCGCCGCTGGTGTCGATCAACGTGCCATCCAGGTCAAAGCCGACAATATCGAAGGGAATGCTGTTCATGGCCGCGTTCCATGCCGCGTGCGCGGTGGCAAAGGCAAGGCAAACATGGCACAGAGCGCCCAGCACAGGCCAATCATCGGGAAATCATCGTGACCAGTTCCGCCGCTCGCCCGCTTGCCGTCATCATCCTTGCCGCCGGGCAGGGGACGCGGATGAAATCGTCGTTGCACAAGGTGCTGCACCCGGTGGCCGGGCGGCCGATGCTGCTGCATCTGCTGGCGAGCGCGGCGCAATTGTCGCCGCAACGGCAGGTGGTGGTCGTGGGTGCGGGCCGGGATCAGGTGGAACGTGCGGTCGAAGGCACCGGCGCGATTGTCGCCGTGCAGGACCAGCAGCTGGGCACCGGCCATGCGGTCGCGCAGGCGCATGACGCGCTGGCGGGTTTCGCGGGCGATGTGCTGATCCTTTATGGCGACGTGCCGTTGGTGTGCGCCGACACGATGCGCGCGATGCTGGACCGGCTCAACCGGGGCGACGAGCCGCGCGCCGTGGTGCTGGGCTTTCGTCCCGACAATGCGGCGGCCTATGGCCGCATCATCGCCGACGGGCAGGGCATTATCGAGAAAATGGTGGAATATAAGGACGCCGATGAAGCCGAGCGCGCCGTCACCCTGTGCAACAGCGGCCTGATGGCGGTGCGATCGACCGACCTGTTCGTGCTGCTCGACGCGATCGGCAACGACAATGCAGCGGGCGAATATTATCTGCCCGACATCGTTATGCTGCCCGGCGGCCAGAGCGCGGTGATTGAAACCGACGCGTGGGAAGTGGCGGGCGTCAACAGCCGCGCCGAACTGGCCGGGGTGGAGGCGCTGTGGCAGGCGCGCCGCCGGGCCGATGCGATGCGCGACGGCGTGACGCTGGTCGCGCCCGAAACCGTCTTCTTCTCGCATGATACGCTATTGGGTCGCGACGTGGTGGTGGAGCCCAATGTCGTCTTCGGCCCCGGCGTCACCATTGCCGACAACGTCATCATCCACGCCTTTTCCCATCTGGAAGGGGCCAGCGTCGACAGCGGCGCGGCCGTCGGCCCCTATGCGCGGCTGCGTCCCGGCGCGCAGATCGGCGCAAAGGCCAAGGTCGGCAATTTCGTCGAGATCAAGCAGGCGACGCTGGGCGAAGGGGCCAAGGCCAATCACCTGTCCTATATCGGCGACGCCAGCGTGGGGGCGGGGGCCAATATCGGCGCGGGTACCATCACCTGCAATTATGATGGCTATTTCAAATATCGGACGGAGATCGGCGCGGGTGCGTTCATCGGCTCCAACAGCGCGCTGGTCGCGCCGGCCAGCATCGGCGCGGGCGCGATCGTGGCGGCCGGCAGCGTGGTGACCCGTCCGGTGGAGCCGGATTCGCTCTGCCTCGTCCGGCCCGAACAGGTCGGCAAGACCGGCTGGGCGGCCCGCTTCCGCGAGAGGATGCAGGCGAAGAAGCTGCGCCCTTGAGCGCGTACCGCTCGTGATCCGCAAATTGCTCCTGGGGCTGGCGGCGTTGCTGGTACTGGGCGTCGGCTTTGCCCTGTGGTTGATCCACAATGCCCGTGCGATGCCGGTGGTGCGGCGGGCGGAGGTGATATTGCCCTATCCGCCCGGTGCGGCACAGCGCCCCGTCACCGTCGCGCTGCTGACCGACACGCATCTGTCCGGCCCGGACAACAGCCCGCAGCGCATGGCGCGGATCGTCGCGCAGATCAACGCGCTGCGGCCAGACCTCATCCTGCTGGGCGGTGATTATATCGGCGATGACAAGGGCGCGGCCATTTATGATGCGCGCGCCAGCATCGCCCCCTTTGCCGCCCTGCGCGCGCCGATGGGGGTGGTGGCGGTGCTCGGCAATCATGACAGCCGCAGCAAGCAGAACCGCCGGGCGTTGAGCGCGAGCGACTGGCAGGCGGCGTTCCATGCGGTCGGCATCACGTTGTTGCAGGACGGTGCGGTGCGACGCGGGCCGCTGGCGATCGGCGGCCTGAAGGACATCTATACCCGCAAGCCCGCGATTGACGGGACGCTGGCGGCGATGGCGCGCGTCGGCGGCGCGCCCATCCTCCTGTCGCACGGGCCAGACGTGTTCCCGCGCCTGCCCGACGCGCCCCTGTTAACGCTGGTGGGGCATACCCATTGCGGCCAGATTGCCTTCCCCTTCGCCGGCATCGTCTATGTGCCGTCGAAATATGGGACGCGCTATGCCTGCGGCCGTTATCGCGAGGGTGAGCGTCAGATGATCGTCGCGGCGGGCGTGGGCACCAGCGGCCTGCCCTTTCGCATGCTTGCCCCGCCCGACATCTGGTTCCTCACCATCCGGCCCGCCGCGCCGAAATAGTTGTGCCGCGCTGTTGGCGCAGGGGCGCGGAGTCTTTAATGGCTGGTCCGTGGCCTTGGCAGCCGATTGCGGCGCGCGAGGGGCTTGAGCGGGACAAAATAGCGGGGCGTTTCCTTCATGTGCGGCATTATCGGGATCATCGGCAGGGACGACGTGGCGGAACGGCTGGTCGATGGTTTGAAGCGCCTGGAATATCGCGGTTATGACAGCGCGGGCGTCGCCACCATCCATGACGGCGCGATCGAACGCCGCCGCGCGGAGGGCAAGCTCAACAATCTGGTGAAGGAACTGGTCGCCGAACCGCTGCCCGGCACCACCGGCATCGCCCACACCCGCTGGGCCACCCATGGCGCGCCGACCACCAGCAACGCGCATCCTCATGCCACCGCGCAGGTGGCGCTGGTCCACAATGGCATCATCGAAAATTTCAAGCCGCTGCGCGAGGAACTTGTTGCGCGCGGCCGTCATTTCGACAGCCAGACCGACACCGAAGTCGTCGCCCATCTGGTAAGCGAGCAGGTGGAACAGGGCGCGTCCCCGACCGACGCCGTGCGCGCCATATTGCCGCGCCTGCACGGCGCCTTCGCGCTCGCCATCGCCTTTCGGGAGCATCCCGACCTGCTGATTGGCGCGCGGCTGGGGTCGCCGCTGGTGGTGGGCTATGGCGAGGGTGAAACCTTCCTTGGGTCGGACGCACTGGCGCTCGCTCCGCTGACGCAACGCATCGCCTATCTGGAGGAGGGCGACTGGGTCGTCATCACCCGCGACGGCGCCGAGATTTTTGACAAGGACAACAACCCCGTCGACCGCCCCGTCACCATTTCCGGCGTGTCGGGCGCGATGATCGACAAGGGCAATCATCGCCACTTCATGCAGAAGGAAATTTACGAACAGCCGGTCGTCGTCGCCCAGACGCTGCGATCCTATCTGCGCCGCATGGAAAACCAGATTGCCATGCCCGACATGGATTTTGACCTGGGCCAGGTGAAGCGCATCACCATCGTCGCGTGCGGCACCAGCTTCTATGCCGGGCTCGTCGCCAAATATTGGATCGAAAAATTCGCCCGCGTGCCCGTCGACATCGATGTGGCGAGCGAGTTCCGCTATCGCGAACCGGTGCTGGAGGCCGGCGGCCTTGCCCTGTTCATCAGCCAGTCGGGCGAAACCGCCGACACGCTGGCGGCCTTGCGCCATGCCCGCGCCGAAGGGCAGATTATCGCGGTGGTCGTCAACGTGCCGACCAGTTCGATGGCGCGCGAGGCGGATCTGCTGCTGCCCACCCATGCCGGGCCGGAAATCGGCGTCGCATCGACCAAGGCCTTCACTTGTCAGCTCGCCGTGCTGGCGGCGCTGGCGGCCAATCTCGCCCGCGCCAAGGGCAAGCTGACGGCGGAAGAGGAAGCCGACATCGTCTGGCACCTGTCCGAAGCGCCTGCCGCGCTCAACCAGGCGCTGGCCCGCGACGGCCAGATCGAGGCGATGGCGCACCTGATCGCGCCGGCGCGCGACGTCCTGTATTTGGGCCGCGGCCCGGATTATCCGATGGCGCTGGAAGGCGCGCTGAAACTCAAGGAAATCAGCTACATCCACGCCGAAGGCTATGCCGCCGGCGAAATGAAGCATGGCCCCATCGCGCTGATCGACGATGCCGTGCCGGTCATCGTGATCGCGCCAAGCGGCCCATTGTTCGAAAAGACCGTCAGCAACATGGCCGAAGTGCAAGCGCGCGGGGGCAAGGTGGTGCTGATTTCCGACGCGGACGGCATCGCCATCGCGGGCGAAGGCTGCATGGCGACGATCGAAATGCCGCAGGTCCATCCGCTGATCGCGCCGCTGGTCTATGCCGTTCCGGTGCAGCTGCTCGCTTATCATGTCGCCGTTGCCAAGGGCACGGATGTCGATCAGCCGCGCAACCTTGCCAAATCGGTGACGGTGGAGTGAGCGCCGACCTGTTCGGACAGGATGAGGACAGCCGCGCGGCGCGGCCGGAGATGCTGACCGTCAGCTTCGACCATTGGGAAGGGCCGCTCGATCTGCTGCTGACGCTGGCGCGCAACCAGAAGGTCGACCTGCGCGAAATCTCGATCCTCGCGCTGACGCAGCAATATCTCGCCTTCATCGAAGGGGCGCGGCAGCTCAAGCTCGAACTCGCCGCCGACTATCTGGTGATGGCGGCCTGGCTCGCCTATCTCAAATCCTCGCTGCTGCTGCCCCGCGCGGAGCAGCCCGATCCCAGCCCCGAGGAACTGGCCCTGCGGCTGCAATTGCGGTTGCAGCGGCTACACGCGATGCGCGATGCCTCGGCCCGGCTGATGGCGCGGGACCGCATCGGCCGCGACGTGTTTCGCCGCCGCCGCCCGGAAGGGCTGGCGCTTGTCAAAAAGGCGCAGTGGCAAGCCAGCCTCTATGATCTGATCCAGGCCTATGGCCAGATTCGCGCGCGTACGCAGCCGGTGGTCCACACCATCGCCGTGCGCCCGGTCATGACGCTGGACGAAGCGATCCAGCGCGTCGGCGCGTTGGTCGGCGCGGCGCTGGACTGGACGCGGCTGGAGGCGTTCCTGCCGGCCGGTCTGGAGCAGCCCAAGGCGAAGTCGGCGCTGGCGAGCAGCTTTGTCGCGGCGCTGGAACTGGCGCGGCAGGGGCGGCTCGATATCCAGCAGGACGGGATTTTCCAGCCCATCTATCTGCGCGCCGCCGTGCCGGGACGGGCGGCGCCATGAATTCAGAACCCGATGATTATATGCGCGCCATCGAAGCCGCCCTGTTCGTCGCCGACGCGCCCATGTCTCCGGCCGAACTGAAACTTCATGTCGGCGATGGCGATATGGCCGCCGCGCTGGCGAGTCTGGCCGACGCCTATGCCGGGCGCGGCGTCAATCTGGTCGAGCGCGGCGGGCGCTGGCATTTCCAGACCGCGCCCGACCTCGCCCATATCCTGCGTCGCGAAAAGGACGAGCCGCGCAAATTGTCGCGCGCGGCAATGGAGACGCTGGCGATCATCGCCTATCATGAGCCGGTCAGTCGCGCGGAGATCGAGGCGATCCGCGGCGTTCAGGTCGCCAAGGGAACGCTGGACGTGCTGATGGAGGCGGGCTGGGTGCGTCCGGCGGGGCGCCGCGAAGTGCCCGGCCGGCCGCTGATATATGCGACCAGCGTAGACTTTCTGTCACATTTCGGCCTTAGCAGCCGTCGGGACCTGCCGGGGCTGGAGGATCTGCGCGCCGCCGGGCTGCTCGATCCCGTCGATCTGGCACTGGAGGCTATGGGCGGCCAATCCGTTCTGGAAAATGATGAGGAAGAGGCCTAGTAAGGCCCTCTGACAGGAGTAAATATTATGGGTTCCTTTTCGCTGATGCACTGGGTGATCGTGCTCCTGGTCGTCATGCTGCTGTTCGGCGGCGGCCGTATTTCCGGCCTGATGGGTGACGTTGCCAAGGGCATCAAGAGCTTCAAGAAGGGCATGGCGGACGACGATGAGGACGCCAAGCCCGCCAAGCCCGCCACCCGGATCGAAGGGCATCGCGTGCCCGAACAGGACGCGCCCGGCACGACCACGGAAGAAAAGACCAAGGCCTGATCCTTCAACCCCCGGGCCGGTAGTCGCGCATGTTTGGCATCGATTCGACCGAATTTCTGGTGATCGTGATCATTGCGGTGATCGTGATCGGTCCCAAGGACCTGCCGCGCGCGCTCTACAAGGTGGGGCAGATCGTGGGCAAGGCGCAGGGAATGGCGCGCCATTTCCGCACCGGCATCGACGCCATGGTGCGCGAGGTGGAACTGGAAGAGCTGGAAAAGAAATGGGCCGCGCAGAACAAGCGGATCATGGACGATCATCCGCCCGCGCCAGCGACCGACGCGCTGCCGGCGCCCGATGCTGCGCCGGATGACGGCTCGTCCGTCGCCGCATCCGAATCGATTTCGCCCGACGCGGATGGGGCAAAAGGTGCGGATGCGCCGCCCTATGTCGCCGATCCTGCGCCGCCCGCGCCCAAGCCCGCCTTTGTCGCCGAATCACGCCCAGCGCCCGCTCCGCCGCCGTCACAGGAGGGCGATCGTCCACCTTATGTGGCGGCCGCCCCTGCCAAGGACGACGAGGCCTTGCCCGCGCACAAGGGTGACGCGGCGGCATGATTAACGATATTGACGACAGCAAGGCGCCCTTGCTCGACCATCTGATCGAATTGCGCGGCCGTCTGCTCAAATGCGTCTATGCGCTGGCGATCACCGGCGCGCTCTGCTTCTATTTTTCCGAGCAATTGTTCGCCATTCTCGTCCACCCGCTCAAGGAAGCCTTTGGCAACGGCAACGGCCGGCTGGTTTATACCAAGCTCTACGAAGCCTTTTTCGTGCAGGTGAAGATCGCCTTCTTCGGCGCTTTCTGCCTGTCTTTCCCGATCATCGCGAACCAGCTTTGGGCCTTTGTCGCGCCCGGCCTTTATGCGCGCGAGAAAAAGGCGCTGCTGCCCTTCATCCTGGCGACACCCTTCCTCTTCGCCATGGGGGCCAGCCTGGCCTATTTCGTGGTGATGCCCACCGCCTTCCACTTCTTCCTGGAGTTTCAGGGCGACAGCAGCGGCCTGTCGGTCGAGGCGCTGCCCAGCGCGGACGCCTATCTCGGCCTTGTCATGCAGTTCATCCTTGCCTTTGGCATCAGCTTCCTGATGCCGGTGCTCTTGATGCTGCTCAACCGGGCGGGCTTCGTGACGCGCGCGCAGTTGATCGGCATGCGTCGATATATGATCGTCGCCGCGTTCGTGCTGGCCGCCGTGCTGACCCCGCCCGATGTCGTGTCGCAGCTGATGCTCGCCATCCCGCTGCTGCTGCTCTACGAAGTCACGATCATCGCCATCTGGTTCACTGATCGCAAGAAGGTGGAGCCGGAGGACGCGGAAGAAGTCGCGGCCTGACCATCCCTGACCGGATGCGGCGTTCCGTCAGACCCGGCGGAAGGGATAGGGCGCGGCGGTCCGTTCATAGCTGTGCAGATCCAGCGCGCGCGTGACCGGCGGTAGTGCCCGGTCCGGGCAGGCCCGCCGCTCGCATAGCGGGCAGCCCGGCCCTACCTCGGTCGCTTCGCCCCGCTCGGCGTCGAACCCATCGGCATGGACGATGCGGGCGGCGTGTTTCGCCTCGCAACCCAGCGCGATGACGCTCCGCGCTCGCGCGCCCGTCGCACCGCGCGGCACGCTCACGGCCAGCGTGACGAACCGTTTGCCTTCCATCGTCTCGATCAGTTGCGGTGCGATCGCCCCGGACGCGGGCGCGTCATGCGCGTCCCAGCGCGGGCAAGTGCCACCATAGCGGGCAAAGGGCCAGGCTTCGCCATCGAACCGCTTGGCGATCTGCCCCGCCCCATCGACCTTTGCCATGAAAAAGGGGATGCCGCGCGCCCCGGTGCGGTTGAGGCTGGTCAGGCGGTGCGCCAGTTGCTCCATCGACACGCCGAACCGGTCGCACAGCAATGGCAGGTCGTGCCGGCTCTGCTCGGCCGCCTGGCGAAACCGCTCATAGGGCATGACGAGCGCGGCGGCGGCATGGTTGGTGAGCGCGATCGTCGCGAGTCGGCGGCTGTCCTCGTCCGGCGGCGCGGCGCGCGCAACCTGCGCGGCGATGGCCTCGGCCAGCTCCTGCGCCACCAGATGCCAGGCTACGCCAAACAGTCGGCCCGATGGGGCCAACCGCTCGCTCAGCATCAGGCGGCGGCGGTGCATGTCGAAATGGCGCAGCCGTCCCGCGATCAGGTCTGCCCGCACCGTCTGCACGCTGATTCCATGCCGGTCCTTGAGCCGCGTGCGCAACGCCGCCTGAAGCAGCGCCGGGTCTTCCGGCAAATCCGCCGCGATCGCTTCCGCGCCGGCGTCGATCTCCGCAAAATGATTGCCCGCCCGCGCGATCATCTCGCGCAGCCAGTCGATCGGGGCGATCATCGGCACCCGCTCCGCCGCGCCCGCAAGCGCCTCCCCCGGCACCCGGCGCAGGTCGGTCAGCGCCCGATAGAAGCGCGCGACCGCCTCGGTCACGCCGGGATAATTTTCCGCGACCTCCAGCACCTCGTCGCGCGATATGCCGATGTCGCGCACCAGCGCGTCGGACAATATCTCGCCCAGTTCGCGCGGCCCGCCATCGGTCGAGGGCGCGGCGAAATCGCGAATGTCGATGTCATAGGTATTGGCGAGCCGCAGCATCATCTGCGCGGTCAACGGCCGCTGGTTGCGCTCGAGATGGTTGAGGTAGCTGGGCGACACGCCCAGTTCCTCGGCCATCTGCGTCTGGTTCAGCCCCAATTCGCGGCGCAGTACGCGCAGCTTGGGGCCTAGATAGAGTTTGCGGTCGCCTACATCTGCCATGCAGTCACTATGTCATGATTTGACACTATGACCAATCTAAATCATGACTGGCGGCCATTCATCGGCCTGTTAGCCGCCGCCGCATCTGTCTACATCGCTGTCCATGGCCCCAACGCTATGGGGCGTCGCACAAGGAAACCGACTCATGCAGGCGCAGACGATCGAACCGACCCACGGCCATCCCCAGCCCGCCCGTTCGCGCGCGGTGTTCAGTCAGGAGGATTTCAGCCTCATCCGCACGGCCATCGCCCATTATCTGCGCGAAGTGCAGGACCAGCCGGAATCGGTCAAATATGCCAATCTTTATCATCGCTTGGGCCGCGTGGCCTGACGGACCGCCATAGGATAGGGCAGGGCGCGGCGGGCAACCGACCGCGCCTTCGTCTTGCCTAGAACAGCTGTGTCAGCCCATAGAATAGCGCGCCGATCGCCGCAGCGGCGGGCAGGGTGACGACCCAGGCGACGATGATGCGCGACGCGATGTTCCAGCGCACGGCCGACAGGCGGCGCGACGCGCCCACCCCGACGATGGCGCCCGTGATGGTATGAGTGGTCGATACCGGCACGCCCAGATGCGTTGCCATGAACAGGGTGATAGCCCCTCCGGTTTCGGCGCAGAAACCCTGTGCCGGCGTCAGCCGCGTGATCTTCGACCCCATGGTGTGGACAATTTTCCACCCGCCCAGCAACGTGCCCAGCCCCATCGCCGCCTGGCAGGACAGGATCACCCAGAAGGGCACGTAGAAGGTGCCGCCCAGCATGCCCTGCGAATAAAGCAGCACGGCGATGATCCCCATCGTCTTCTGCGCGTCATTGCCGCCATGCCCCAGCGAATAGAGCGAGGCGGATACCAGTTGCAGCTTGCGGAACACCCGGTCCGCGCCCTGTGGCGTGAAGCGGCGGAATATCCAGCTCACCACCAGCACCAGCATCAGCGCCAGGAACAGACCGACCGCCGGCGACAGGACGATCGCGACGCTGGTCTTGAACACCCCGCTCCACACCACGGCGGGCAGGCCCGCCTTGGATACGCCCGCGCCCAGCAATCCGCCGATCAGCGCATGGCTGGACGAGGACGGTATGCCCAGCGCCCAGGTGATGAGGTTCCAGCTGATCGCCCCCATCAGTGCGCCGAAGATGACCTGCGGGTCGATGATGCTGGCATCGACGATACCCTTGCCCACCGTGGTCGCCACATGCAGGCCGAAGAAGAGAAAGGCGATGAAGTTGAAGAAGGCCGCCCAAGCGACCGCATATTGCGGCTTGAGCACCCGGGTGGACACGATGGTCGCGATCGAATTGGCGGCGTCGTGCAGCCCGTTCAGGAAATCGAACAGCAGGGCGACGCCGACCAGCGCGATCAGCAGCGGAAGGGCGATGGGGTCCATGGGATGCGCGCGGGATCAGGCGTGGTCGATGACCAGGCCGGAAATCTCGTTGGCGACATCCTCGAACCGGTCGGTCACCTTTTCCAGATGGCTGTAGATTTCCCGGCCGACGATGAAGTCCATCGGATTGCCGTCGCGGGCCTGCGCGTAAAGAAGTTTCAGCCCGTCTTCATGCAATATGTCGGCATGGCCTTCCAGCGTGACCAGCCGTTCGGTCAGGTCATGCAGCCGCGCGGCGTTGAGATTGAGCGATCGCAACAGCGGGATCGCTTCCTCCGTGATGCGCGCGCATTCGACGATCAGAGCGCTCATATCCTGCATCTGCGGCGGGAATGTCGTTACTTCGTAGAGCGCGACCGCCTTGGCGGTCTGGTTCATCTGGTCGATCGCGTCGTCCATCACCCCGATGAGGTCGGTGATCGCGCTGCGGTCGAAAGGCGTGACGAAGATGCGCCGCACGTCCTTCAGCACATCGCGGATGATGTCGTCGGCGACATGCTCCTGATCGGAAATGGTGCGGATATGGGTCGCCATGTCCGGTCCGCCCTGCATCAGCCGCGCCAGCGCATCCGCGCCCGCGACCAATGTCGTGGCATGATCCTCAAACTGTTCGAAGAAACGCCCCTGCTTGGGCATCAGCGCGTGGAACCAGCGCAATAGACCTGTCCTTTCATTCTGCCGGTCGCGCATAGCGATCAGGACGCGAAAGAACCAGCCCGGATCGGCGGGGGGTTCGCGGAAGCGCGCGATGATGGATTGCAGGTCCGGCTCGTCCACCGCTTTCGCCGCTTCGGCGAGCGGGAACCAGCGCAGTTCGCGCTGCCCCTGTTCGGGCCAGTGGGTCAAGTGGCGGGTGACGGCCAGCGGGAATACGTCGACCATCGCCTCGCGCGATCCGCCCTTGCGGCGGCGCTTGTCATAACGGTAGCGACCGATGCGGGCAGGGCAGGCGATGCCCTGTATCCCCGCTTCCTCATAGGCTTCCAGTTCGGCGGCGCGATGCCCCGCAAGCCCCTTCATGCGATTGCCCTTGGGAATGACCCAGCGTCCGGTATCGCGCGATGTGATCAGCAGGATCTGCATCGAACCATCGGCGGCGGTCGTATAGGGCAGGGCGGCGATCTGGCGCATCGATCGCATGTAACATAAACGTCATAATGCGCAATCGGCCGGTCGGGGCCGGGACGCTTCGCCCGACCCCGATTCCGTGCCTTATAGCGAGAAGCGCGCCGTCACGCGGATGTCGCGGCCGGCCAGCGGCGCGAAATCCTTGAGGAAGCTGGCGTGGCGCCGGGCCTCCACGTCAAAGATATTGTTGGCCGACAGCATCAGCGTGGTGCGGTCGTTGCCGGGCAGCGGCTTGAACGACAGCGAGGCATTGACCATCGTATAGCCGTCGGTCGGCGTTTCGAAGTCCGTCACCCGATCTTGATCGAACACATGCTCGACTTCGGCGCGGGCAGACAGCCGATCGCCCTGCGCTTCCAGCCCGCCCAGCAGCCGCAGCGGCGGGATGCGCGGCGCAGGGCCATTGCCCTTGATGGTGGCGCGGACATAGTCGGCAACGCCATCGACATTGATCGCATAACCGCCCAGTTGCGCCAGCTTGACCGACGCTTCGGCCTCGAACCCATAATAGCGGGCGTCGGCCTGGTTGAAGGCGTAGCAGGGAAATTCCAACTCCTCGCCGCCATTGACCGCCTGGCAGACGCTGTCGGCGGCGACGCTTTCATAGATATAGCCGCTGAACCAGTTATGATAGGCCGCCAGGCTGACGCTGTAGCCTTCGCCCGATCCGCGCAGCGTGCCTTCCAGGCCCCAGCTTTTTTCCTTCCCGAAATCCGGATCGCCCAGCTCGAACGCCTGCGTGCCGGCATGATTGCCGCGCGCGAACAGTTCTTCGGCGGATGGCGCGCGTTCGCTGCGCGATGCGTTGAGGCCGATGCGCCAGCCGGGCATGATCGCCTGGCTGATGCCGATGGAACCGGACAGCGCATCGAAGCTGCGGCGGCGCCCGTCGAAAAACAGCGCCTCGTCGGCATCCGCGCTGACATCGGTATGCTCAAAGCGCGCGCCGCCTTCCAGCCGCGTATTGCCCAGGTCCAGCGATTGCAGCGTGAAGACGCCGATCTGGTTGGTTTCATTCTTGGGCAGAAATTTCTCTTCGCCTTCGACCTGAAAGCGGCGCGTGAAGAATTGCGCGCCGAACGCGCCGTCCCATCCGCCGCGCTTGGACTGCACGAATTCCAGCCGGCTTTCCATCGACTGGTTGTAGAAGGTCGTGCCGACCTCACCCGTATCCTCGATTTCCTGATGCTGATAATCGGCATAACCTGCGCGCAGGCGGATGCTGTCGAGGAAGCCGCCATTGACGGCGACTTCGCCGCGCAGGTCGACGCGGTCCTGCTTCATGCGCAGCCGCACCTCCTCCGCCTCGCCATCGGGATCGAGCGCATAGCGCACCGGCACACCGTAGAAATTGTCGGTATGCGCGAACGACACGCCCAGATTGCCGCCATCGTCGATATAGGCCGCGCCGCCGGCCACTTCCCATACGCGCCCGGCGCTGTTGGGCAGCTTGCCTTTGAGGTTCGCTAGGTCGGCAATCTCCGCGTCGCCGCTCGCCGCCGCCTGCGCGCGCAGCGCCGGCGTCAGAATATAGTTGCCAGTGTCGAGATCGCCGGTCTTGCTGTAGCTGCCGTCCAGATGGACGACGAACTTGTCGGCCAGCGGCACTTCGATTTCGCCCGCGCCCGTGCGTTCATTGGCGGCGCTGCCATAGGTGCCGATCGCGTCGATATGTATCGGCTCATCGGGCACGCGGCGCGGAATGCGGCTGTCGATCACATTGACGACGCCGCCGATCGCCGACGACCCATAGAGCAGGGCGGACGGCCCGCGCAGGATTTCGATGCGATCGGCGGTCAGCGGATTGATCGCCACGGCATGGTCGACCGATGTGTTCGACACGTCGAAGCTGCCGATCCCATCGGTCAGGATGCGCACGCGCTCGCCCTGGAAACCGCGCAGGATGGGGCGCGATGCGCTGGGGCCAAAGGAGGTCGCCGACACGCCCGGCTGGCGCGCCAGCGTTTCGCCGATGCTGGGGCGCAGTTCGCGGGTGAGTTTCTCGCCGGTCAGGACGCTGGTGCCCGACAATATGTCCCCCTGCCGCCGCGGGATCAGCGCGGTGACGACAATGTCGGCGCGCTGGTCATGATAACTGCCATCCTGATCCGCGTCCGCGGCCGGCGCGGTCTGGGCAAGGCCCGGGACGGAAAGGCACAGCAGCGGCAGGGCGCAGCCGGCGCGCAGCATCGAAAAGCGGGACATGGAGGATCAACCCTTTGACTATGATCTGATGTCGATCCTGTATCTAGGATGTTACACCGTAACAAGCCTGTTCGTCGGAAATTTGCGACGATGCGCCACGACGCGGAAACATGGCGGCAATGACAATGGCGGCTTATAGAAACAGATAGTCGGCCAGCGCCTCGGCCGCTGGCTTGTCGGCCAGATGCGGTCCCACCGCCTGCCGGATTTCGATGGCGGGCAGGGGCATGTCCAGCGCCAGCCGCCGGATGCCGCTCATCCGGCCAAGGTCGCGCGCCAGGGGCCCAAAGGCGGCAAAGCAGCCGGCTCCATCACGCAGTGCCTCGACGATCTCCAGCATATTGTCGCTTTCCAGCGCTGCCATCGCAAAGGATGCGCGCCCGCGCGCCAGTGCCGCCTCGACGATGTCGCGCATTCCGTTGCTGCGTTCCATCGTCAGCAGCGGCGTCGCAGCGAGGTCCGCGCGCGCCACCATGTCCGCGCGCGCCAGCCTGTGGCTGCTTCCGGCATAAAGGTTGACCGGCTCCGACCAGCCATAGCGGGACGGGGGCGCGGACGGCTCTTCCAGCGCGTAGAAATAGGCGATGTCGGCGCGCCCGCTCGCCAGCGCCGCCGCGGCGTCGTTCGCGCTGTGGACATGCAGGTCGATGCTGATGGCGATATCGTCATTGGCCGCCTCGAACGCGGCGAGCGCGTCCTGGAAATGGCCGAAGATCGGCGCGGGCGCGGCCAGGATGATCGCGTCGCGCGCCGGCGTGGGCTGCGCTGCTTGCAAAGGCGGCATATCCGCCGCCGACGCATCGACGGCCGCCGGCGCGTCATCGCCGCCCAGCTGCATCATCGCCTGCGCGGTCTTGCGCCCGGCCGGCGTCAGCCGCGCTTCGCCGCCTGGATCGTCGAACAGCCGATAGCCCAGCCGCATCTCCAGCGCCGCGATCCCGTCCAGCACCTCTGGCCGGGTCAGACCCATATCCTCGGCACAGCGCGCCACGCTGCCCGCCGCCACCATCTGCGCGAAAATATCCAACTGGCGCAGGGACGGGCTGCTCATGCGCCGGTGATAGAGGAAATGGCCTCCATGCGTAAGCGCCATCTTCGCACGCTTTCCACGCAAAGCCGGGTTGACGAACCCCCCGCGATGATGGCAGGGCGCTCCTCTGCCGGGCGGGTATAGCTCAATGGTAGAGCACTAGCCTTCCAAGCTTGTGATGCGGGTTCGATCCCCGCTACCCGCTCCAGCCATTCCGTACATCGTTTATCCCTCACGCTTGCGCCGGCGGCCCTGAACTGCCGCGTTCGATCAGGGTGAAGCGGAATTCGGGTGTGTCGCGTGCGTCTTGCGCCAGCGCGTCGATGACGGTGCGGCCCATTTCCTCCAGCGGCTGGCGCACGGTGGTCAGCGGGGGCCAGGATGTCAGGCTCGCCGACGTATCGTCAAAGCCGGTGACGGACAGGTCCTCGGGCACGCGCAACCCGATCCGGTGCGCCAGCGTCAGCACGCCCAGCGCCATGTCGTCATTGGTGGCGAAGATGGCGGTCGGCGGGTGCGGCAGCGCCAGCAATGTCTCGCCCGCCGCGATCCCGGACGCGAAATCGAACCGGCCGGGCACGAACAGCGCCTCCTCCGCCGCGATGCCCGCCGCCGCCAGCCCTTCGCGAAAGCCATCGACCCGGCGCAGTGCGGCATGGTGGGTCGCGGGCGGGGTGATGACACCGATGCGGCGATGGCCAAGGCTGGTCAGATGATCCGCGACCATCCGGCCCGCCGCCTGTTCGGGCGTGGAGATGGTGAAGCTGGGCGAGGGCCCGGAACCGGCAATGCGCGCGCAGGGCAGCTGCATCTGCGCCAGCCTGTCGAGCAGCGGCTGGTCGTCGGCCAGCGGCGGGACGAGCAGCACGCCATCGGGCCGCAGCGCCGCGACCAGCCGGTCGAGCACGTCGAACCGTTCCTCTCCGCCCGGCGATAGTGGTTCGACCACCAGATGATAGCCCAGGTCCCGGCACCGCCAGGCCGCGCCCATCTGGATGCGGCTGACATAGCCGGGCGCGGGGTTGTTATAAAGGAATGCGATCATGAACGACCGCCCGCCCGCCAGCCGCCGCGCGGACTGGTTGGGGCGATAGCCCAGCTGCGCGATCGCCGCCTGCACCCGGTCCCGCAACGCGTCGCTGACATTGGGCGCCTTGTTGACGACGCGGGACACCGTCTTGATCGAGACTTTGGCGAGGGCGGCGACGTCGTGAATGCTGGTCATGGGTCCTGGCTCATGGCGCGGGGAGGCGTTTGTCATGCCCCTTTGTCGTCGCGCTTGGCAAGCCATGGCGCGCGCCCTTATGGTGGCGCGATGGGCACTGTCATCAATCTGCGTCAGGCGCGCAAGCGCAAGGCTCGTGCCGACAAGGCGGCGAACGCGGCCGCCAATCGGGCGCTTCATGGCCGCACGAAGGCCGAACGTTCGGCGCAGGCGGCCCAAGACGAGCGCCAGAATGCCGTGTTGAGGGGCGCATTTCGCGAGTCCCCTCAAGAAAAAGATCAGTAATAATCTCTGTAGGATGAATAATCGTTCAGCGAAGGTGAGATGTCATGGTGCTCATGCGATGAACATCCGTTCATAATGATCGCTTCGCCTTATCGTCCTTTCGGTTCGTCCTTGATGCGGCCAGTTCATGCAAAGATTCGGACCAGTCGATGGTTGATGATCCACTATGACTGGACATATTCGCACCATCCGCCCCGCCAGGGCCGCGATCGCCGCTGTTCTGGCCTTTACCGCAACGCCCCTGCTGGCGCAGGACATCGTGCCGCCCGCTGTTGCGCCCTCGGCCGCGCCGGAGGCGAGCGTCGTCAGTCCGCCGGCAATGACCCCGGCACAAGCCGCGCCGGCCGTGGCGACGCCGGGAAGCACGATGCCAGGAAGCACTATGCCTGCAACCCCGGTGTTTCAGCCGAGCGCGCCTGTCGTGCAGTCGACCGCCCCGGTTGAACAGCGCATCGCCGAGGCACGTGCCGCTGCCGAGGCGGAGCAGGCAAGCAGCCGCGCTACGGATCAGTCCAACCGCCCATCCGCGCGTCAGGCAAGTGCTCGCCAGGCTGCCCCCACACCCGAATCCACGGCAATGGACGCGCCGGCCGCGCCAGTGACGTCGCCCGCCGCCGCGACGGCGGCGCCGACTCCGCCAGCCCCATCCACGACGGATCGCGCCCCGGCAGATATGCCGGCTGCCGCCGCCACCGCGCCATCGATGGCCGCTGAAGCCCCGGCAGAAGCCGCGCGCACGGATCAGGCGCTTCTGTGGGCCATGGGTGGCGGCGCGCTGCTGCTGATGGGCCTGGGTGGCGCGATGGTGATGCGCCGCCGACGCCCCGTTGCGGAGGACGGAGTTGTTACGCCAACCTATGCCACCGCTGCGGCAATGCCTGAGCCCGCGCCTGCTATGGTCGATCCGGCGCGGACGACGCCCGTAGAGCATGCGCCCGCCAGCCGGCCCGCGATCGGTGCGCGTCCGGCGATGGCCCCGGCGATGGTGACGCCACAGGACGCGACGCTCGACGCCATGGTCGCCGCGCCCCCCAGCCCGGAAAATCCCTTTACGACCCGGGCCAAGCGCACCCGACGCGCCCGTTTCCTGCTGGCCCAGCGTGCAGCGGCGGCCCGCACGCCCGATGCGCCGCAAACAGTACATGCCGAACCAGTTGCACCACACGGCCCGGCGACGCAGGATCGCAGCCAGATGGTCTATCGCTTCGACAAGGATGGTCCGCGTAGCGGCTTCCTGAAACCGCGTACACGCTGATCGGCGCTGGCCCCCGCCACGCAATCAAGAAAGGCAACGAAGGCCGG
This sequence comes from Sphingobium sp. UBA5915, assembly GCF_002431195.1. NCBI lineage: Bacteria > Pseudomonadati > Pseudomonadota > Alphaproteobacteria > Sphingomonadales > Sphingobiaceae > Sphingobium > Sphingobium sp. UBA5915. The sequence goes on from NZ_DJDV01000112.1 coordinate 23,626, forward strand.
GCCATGCGCTCGGCCTTTTTGCGATCCCGGCCCCGCCAGTCCGGTTGCGCTTTTTCGGCGTGACTGATACCGGGCGCGCGCACGCCTTTACGCGCCGTTTCCATCAGAAAGAGTCGCCGCTCCATGACCGAAAAGATCAATCGCATCGTCCTCGCCTTTTCCGGCGGCCTCGACACCAGCGTGATTTTGAAATGGTTGCAGCAGACCTATGGCTGCGAGGTCGTGACCTTCACCGCCGATTTGGGGCAGGGGGAAGAACTGGAGCCCGCCCGCGCCAAGGCGCAACTGATGGGCGTCAAGCAAGAGCATATCTTCATTGACGACCTGCGCGAAGAATTTGTGAAGGACTATGTCTTTCCGATGATGCGCTCCAACGCGCTTTATGAGGGGCTGTACCTGCTCGGCACGTCGATCGCCCGGCCGCTGATCGCCAAGCGGCAGATCGAAATCGCGAAACAAGTGGGCGCGGACGCGGTGAGCCATGGCGCGACCGGCAAGGGCAACGACCAGGTTCGCTTCGAGCTGTCGTATTACGCGCTCGAGCCCGGCATCAAGATCATCGCGCCGTGGCGCGAATGGACGTTCAAGGGTCGCGAGGAGCTCCTGCAGTTCGCGCGCGATCACCAGATCACCATCGCCAAGGACAAGGAGGGCGAGGCGCCGTTCTCGGTCGACGCCAACCTTCTGCACTCGTCGTCCGAGGGCAAGGTGCTGGAAGACCCGGCGAAGGAAGCGCCGTCGATCGTCTATCAGCGCACCATCTCGCCGATGGAAGCGCCGGACAAGCCGACCGAGATTCGCATCGGCTTCAGGAAGGGCGACGCGGTCAGCATCGACGGTGAGGCGCTGTCGCCGGCGACGCTGCTTGCCAAGCTCAACAAGCTCGGCCACGACAACGGCATCGGCCGGCTCGATCTGGTCGAGAACCGCTTCGTCGGCATGAAATCGCGCGGCGTTTACGAAACCCCGGGCGGCACGATCCTGCTGCAGGCGCATCGCGCCATCGAATCGATCACGCTCGATCGCGGCGCGGGCCATCTCAAGGACGATCTGATGCCGCGCTATTCGGAGCTGATCTACAACGGTTTCTGGTTCGCGCCGGAGCGCGAGATGCTTCAGGCGCTGATCGACAAGAGCCAGGAGAATGTCGAGGGCGAGGTTCGCCTCAAGCTCTACAAGGGCAACGTGATCGTCACCGGCCGCGAGAGCCCGAAGTCGCTCTACTCGTCGACGCTCGTGACCTTCGAGGACGACAAGGGCGCCTACGACCAGAAGGACGCCGAAGGCTTCATCAAGCTCAATGCGCTGCGGTTGCGCACCCTCGGCCAGCGGCGGAAGAAGTTCGAAAAATAATCCGCGAGGAAAGGCGCTGCCATGCCGGGACTGATGGAGAAAATCGCAGTCACGGTGGGCAGCGCAGTTCTGGCCGGTGCGCTGCTCGTCATCGCCTATATTTCTGCGGGCGTGGTGATCCTGGCATTTCTGCTGGCGGGGATTTTCCTGATCGGCGGTAACGTTGTGCCGGCGGGCAATCTGTTTGCGCCGATCGGATTCGCGGCGCTGGTGGTGTTCGGGCTGTCGTCGTGGGCGCTGACGACGCTCGGCGTCGGAGCGTGGTGGCTCTGGACAAGGAAAGCGCCCCGTGATGCCCAGCCGCCCTCTGCGCAACCCTGATCAGGTTTGTGAAATGAGCCACGGAATCACTCTGGCGCCGGGCGTTTGAATCCCTATATGCCCTCGCGCCGATCGCAACTGGAGCGATCCCAAGAGGCTTGTCGGGTTGTCATGATCTACATCCTCGCCGTCTTTCTGCCGCCGCTCGCGCTGTTGCTCAACGGCCAGATTTTCTCGACCGTGCTCAACTTTGCGATGATCGTGCCGTGCATCCTGCTCGGGTTGGCGTTCCCGGTGCTCTGGCTGGTGCCGTCGGCGCACGCGGTCATCGCGATCTCCATGTCGCGCGAGAACCGCCGCCACCGCGAGATCGTGAATGCGATCGAGCGCCACGGCCCGCCGCCGGGCTGGCGGTCTTGAGCGGTATCCTCTCGAAACGAAAATGGCCGGGACAGATGCCCGGCCATTTTGCTTTTGCGAATGAAGCGGCTGCCTAGACCTGCCGCTCGACCATCTTCTTCTTGATCTCGGCGATCGACTTCGCCGGGTTCAGGCCCTTCGGGCAGGCCTTCGAGCAGTTCATGATGGTGTGGCAGCG
>NZ_DJDV01000107.1:0-301 GCF_002431195.1 Sphingobium sp. UBA5915
GTCAGCAGCGCTTGCGCGTCACTGCCGTCCCATCAGTGACGATGGTGAGCCGCGCGCCATCGGCCGATGGCCTGAAACTAAGGGTGCGCGTCCAGCTTTCGCCCTCACCTGTAAAGGCGGCCTGCACCTGAAGCCTGCCATCGGCCTGCTGGTTAACCGACTGCACGACGCCAACGCTTTCATGGAAAATAAGCTGGTCCGGCTCGACCGTCAGTTCCATCGCATCCGACCGGTCGCCGCAGCGGGCCTGCGTGCCCGCCCAGCGCCCCTGAACGCTGGCGGGGATCGGCCCCGCCGATGA
>NZ_DJDV01000107.1:546-6274 GCF_002431195.1 Sphingobium sp. UBA5915
GGGGATCGGCCCCGCCGATGACGCGGTCGGTTCAGGCGTTTCGATGGTGGGGGCTGGCACGACGGGGACGATCGCGTTGGCGGGCGGGGCGGGCTCGTCCGTGTGGGGCAGGGCCTGGTCCATGATATTGGTCACCACCCCAGGTTGCCCGGCCTCATTGCCATTCTGCTGCCCACAGGCGCCCAGAAGGATAATCGGCATCAGGACGACGGGCAGGGGGAGCGATGTCACGCGCATGGACGAAATAACCCGGATCGCCTGCGCCTTGTTCCCGCGCCAGTCGGCGGGAACAGTTGCCGGGAAGCAGGCCCGTTACCTGCCTTCCATTCCGGCAGATTAGCAACCATGTCCCGCCCGACGGGCATTCTTGCGGAATTTTTGCGTGGCCGATCTCGTTTCTCACCCGGACAGCTTGCGCTCGGCCCAAATCGCGACCATCACCAAAGCGCGATGCGATGACGCTGCGGACGGCCGGTTTGGCTGCGTGCACGATCCCAAGACCTGTCGTCCTGCTGCGGGAACCGCATCCCTGAAACCGAGCCCAAATTGAACGAGGAATATGTCGATGAAGCGCCTGTCCCTGATGCTCGCTGCCACAGCCGCTTTGCTCCCTGCTGGAAACGCCATGGCGGCGCTTGCAGTGGGTGCGAAAGCGCCGGACTTCACGACCCGCGGCGCGCTCGCCGGCAAGACCTTTACGCTGACCCTGTCGCATCAGCTCAAGCGTGGGCCGGTGGTGCTCTATTTCTTCCCCAAGGCCTTCACCCCCGGCTGCTCGGCCGAAGCGCGCGAATTCGCCGAGAATATCGACAAGTTCAAGGCGGCCGGCGCCACTGTCATCGGCATGTCGGCCGATCCGGTCGACGATCTTGTGTCCTTTTCGACCAAAGAGTGCGCGGGCAAGTTCCCGGTCGCATCGGCCGGATCGACCATCATTTCCGGCTATGATGTTGGCCTCAAGATGCGGCCGGGCATGACGGACCGGACCTCCTACGTCATTGCTCCTTCAGGGCGGATCGCGTTCGTTCATAGCGAAATGAACTATGCCAATCATGTGAAGAGCACGCTGGACGCCGTCCGGTCCATGCAGGCCAAATAAGGCGACCGCTGGCGTTCATCCCTCCAGCTTGCTGAGGATGAAGGCCAGCAAAAATCCTGCGACGGCGATAAGCCCGGAATATTCATGCGCCTCCTCGGTCGCTTCCGGGATCATCGTGTCGACCAGCATTGCCAGGATCGCGCCGGCCGCGACGGCCGTAGTCGCAGCGATGATGTCCGGGCTGGCGCCTGCCATGACGGCATAGCCAAGCGCCGCCGCCAGCCCTGACGCCATCGCGATCGCGCCCCACACGCCAAAGATATAGATTGCGCTGCGGCCTGCTTTCTTCATGCCCGCCGCACTCGACAGACCTTCGGGCACATTGGACAGGAACACCGCCGCCACCGTCACCAGGCTGACGCCTGACCCTTCCAGCAAGCTGACGCCGATTACCACCGATTCGGGAATACCATCGAGCAAAGCCCCCACGGCAATCGACAGGCCCGATCCTTCCTGCGCTGTCGCCTGGCTCTGCTTCGGGTTCGAGCCGGACCGTTTGCGATGCTTTGCGCCCGCGCGCGATACCAGGATGTTCGCGCCCGTGTAGACCAGCGCACCGCCGAAAAAACCGATCGCGGTCGAATCGAACCCGCCGCGCCGATAGGCTTCATCCATCAAATCAAAGGCGACCGCGGAAATCAGTACGCCTGACCCTGCGGCCATGATCGCAGCGATCAGCCTTTGCGGCAGGCGTGCGAAATAGGCGGTCGCCGCACCGATCAGCAATGCCGATCCGCCGACCAGTCCCCAAAATCCCGCGATTGCGGCTCCGTCCATGCAGGCAACTCCTTGAACCAACCTGATGCCAGGGGAAAGCGCAGGCGGGACAGGCGGTTCCGGGCCGATTATCGAGGGGTCAGGAAATCGCCGCCCTCGATTCGTTCCAAGGGTGTGACGTCGCGCGCATAGATATAGGTCCATGCAGCGACCTGCGCCCGGGGCCCGGCAACCGGGATCATGGCGCGGCGATATTCCCAGGGCCGAGGAAAAGCGGGGCTGCATTCTTCATAGTCATCCAGCCACGCAAGCGTGGATTGAGGATCGCCGAGCGCGTAGAGGTCGCCAACGACCTTGGCATTCCCGCCCGGCACCAGACCGGGATAGTCGCCGATCCGGTACAAGACGCCGGCGGTCGTAGCGGGGCCGATCAACCTCCCCTCACGACGCAGGCGATCCGCCACCGGTCCCGCATGATCTGAGCGCAGCGTGCCGTAGACGAACAGAAATGCAGCAGTCACGGCATATGGTCGCGAAATTTACCAAGTCTTTGCATAAATCGCCAATGGCCAGCCACTTTTCCAACGAAACCAACGCATGGCAGCGATGGAAATGGCGGTTTTGCGTTCATAACTGAAATTGGCACGCCCTCTGCAAATGAGTTCGACATCAAGGCCGGATGATCCGGCCAGCAAAGCAGGGAGTTATTATCATGTTCATTGCCAAGATCCAGAACGCCGCCGTCGCCTTCTTCGGCGCCGTTGTCGTCGCCAGCCTGTTCGTCGGCGCAGCGGTTCCGGTCGCGCCGATCGCCTAATCTCCGCACCCGCTTTCCCCAAACTTGAGACAACAGAAGGCCAACGTCATGAACAGCAATTTCACCCTCGACCGCCGCCATGGCAAGATCATGGGCGTTTGCGCTGGGCTTTCCAATCGCACGGGCATCGACGTCACGCTCATCTGCGTCGCCCTGGTGCTATTGACGCTGTGCGCATTGGGACCGATTGGCGTTGCCGCCTATCTGCTGGCCGGATGGCTGGCAGAAGGGTGACGCCCACAGTTCTGGAAACCGATCAAATACTAAAAAGGCCGCCCCGATTAATCGGATAGCGGCCTTTTTCGGTTCTGGGCGAGCCCAAATGCCGATGCGGCAACGCCGCTGTCAGGCATAAAGTACCGAATAAAATGTCACCATCTGCACGCCAACGGCAGCAGCGAGGACGGCTCCTTGAAAGATCTGACGCATTATTGACTCCATTGTTGCGAAGGACGGTGGTCCCTGCTTGTGTAAGGAGCAATTAGGTCCGTCATATCATTGTAACAATCGCAAAGCCTGACTTTCCGATTGCAACAAACGCAATGGTGTCGGTCAGGCGAGCGCCGCGATCATCGCCTGTGCGGCGGCCGGGTTGCGCTCCTTCGCACCACTGATGAAAAAGCCATAGACATCGCCGGTTTCGGCCAGCCTTTCTGCACGTCTGGCCCATCGATCGATATCGGCAGGGGCATAGCCGGTTGGCTCGTCCGCCTTCGTCCGCATCAGCCGCAGATACGCAAAGCCGGCGTCATGGCCGGCGATTGCAGGATAGTCCTCATGATCCGCCAGCACCACCGCTGCCCCGGCCGCCTTCGCCATGTCGAGAAAAGCTGGATCATCGAAACTCTCATGCCGCACCTCCAGCGCATGCCGAAGCAGCACGCCATCCACAGCATCAGGCAGCAATTTCAGGAATGCGCTAAAATCATCGGGATCGAACCGTTTGGTGGGCATGAATTGCCACAAAATCGGCCCCAGCCTGTCGCCCAGTTCTGCTATCCCCTGCCCGGTAAATTTCGCGATCGATTCGCCTGCCTCGGCCAGGATCTTGCGGTTCGTGCAGTAACGCGAGGCTTTCACCGCAAACTGAAACCCATCGGGCACCGCCTTGGCCCAGTTGGCAAAGGTCGCGGGCTTCTGGCTGCTGTAATAGGTCGCGTTCACCTCGGTGGCGGTCAGATGCTCGCCGACATAAGCCAGTTCATCCTTCTGACGCAGGCCCGACGGATAGAAGCTGCCGCGCCACGGCTCATAGACCCATCCGCCAATCCCTGTCCTGATCCGTCCTGCCATGCCATACCTCCTGCCCCGCGACAGTGATCGTCAGAGCCGATCAGAACCAGCAAAAAATGCCATTAGCAAAGTTTGCGAATGGTTCTTATTTGCAGGTCCGTTCAGGAGATACCCATGTCGCTCGACCTCATCAAGACTGCCACGTATTTGACGATCCATCTGACCGTCGGCTTCACCGTCGCTTATGTCATGACCGGGTCCCTCGCCCTGGCGGGCGGCATCGCACTTATCGAACCGATGATTAATGCAGTAGCCTTCTTTTTTCATGAGAAGGCCTGGAAATCCGTGACCATGCGTGTGCCACCAGCATCTGATCGCAGATGGCCGCGTGATCAGGCGCGCTTTGCGTGAATCTGTCTATTTTGCTGTCCGTTTCAGCCCCAGCAGCCAGGGCTTGGGTGCGCGCGAAGGGGTCGGCCTGCCATCGAGGCGACGAGCGCGCAAAATCCTGATCGGCTTGACGATCATCTGCCCGCGCATTGGCCCCGAACCGCAGCAGGTGGGCACCGCGAGGATTTTCTTCACCACATCCATTCCCGCCACCACATGGCCAAAGGCGGCATAACCGATATAGGTGCCGCGCGCGTCCATATTGGGCGTTGCGCCGACGGTGATGAAGAAATTGCCCGCGGCCGAATTGGGTCGATTGGGCCGCGCCATCGATACGGTCGCATCCAGATGGCGAAGCCCGGTCTGGCTGGTCGGTTCATGCCTGATCGGGGGAAGCGACCGGCGCAAATCCGTGTCGATGCCGCCTTGGATCAGCCCCAGCTTGGGATTGCTCTTGCGCCGCGCCGCCCGGTAGAAGGTAACGCCGTCGAAGCGGCCATCATCGACATAGGTCAGGAAATTCGCCGATGTGCGCGGCGCTCGCTTCAGATCCACGGCAATCACCATCGTCCCCACCGACGTTTCGACCGCCACTCGGGCATAGCCCGAGGTAGGCTTGTTTGCGGGAAGCGCGAGCACCGCCGAGGGCGCGAGGCTGAAGAGCAAGAGAAGCAAGCGAAAGAGCGGCATGGCCCCCGTCCGTAATTGCGCCGCAGGTCAGGCGCAACCGGACTGCGCCCTCACGTCGCCCGACATGGCAAATCAACGACCTCGATGGCAAAGAAAAAGCGGCGCCCACGTAAAGGCGCCGCTTCCCATTCTAACAGTCTGACTTACTTGGCCTGACCCGATGCGTCCGACACGGCGCCGCCGGCCGATCGGAGGTCCTTGCCAGCGCCGTTGACAGTATTGCAGGCAGCAAGGCCAAGCGTCACAACAGCGGTCAGAGAAATAATGATTGTCTTCATGGCCATATCCTTTTTGTTGTTGCCCATCAGGCGCGGTTGCCGCGCGTCAGGATCGAGAGGGTTGCAAGAGCCAGCGATCCCAGCGCAAGCAGGCTGACAAGCGGGCGTTCTTCATAGAGGCGACGAGCGCTGTCCAGGACGTCGCCCAACATCGTCTCGACCTTGCCTTCGATCTGACGGCCTTGGCCGCGCAGTTCGGTTCCGGTGTCGCCTGTGACCTTACCCAGGCCTTCCTCAAGCGCGCCTGCCTTTTCCTTAATCGCGCCTATGATCGTATGATTGTTCATTACAGTCTCCTTTAAATCTGGATGGTAATGGGATTTTCAGGGGTTGCGCCGGGCGGCGACTACGCCACCCGCCGACGCCGCCGCCGCGCCGAGCAGCATGACGATGAACAAGGTAAACGCGGTGCCAGCGGCATAGTCAGCGCCCTTGCTGCCGGCGTCGATCGCGATTTCCACCGCGTTGCGCTTGGCGGCGACTGTGAATCGGCGTGCAAAAAGG
>NZ_DJDV01000003.1:0-21973 GCF_002431195.1 Sphingobium sp. UBA5915
CGCGCATCGGGGGGGGTGATTCGGCGGCTGTGATGGCCGCGACGCAGGGCGGCCCCCCTGCCCCGCCACCACTGGCGGCCGCCACCGAGCCCGCCCCGCCCGCCCAAACGCCCACGGCGGTTCGCTGGAAGGGAGGCCCGGTCTTTTCCCAGGGAGAGATGACCTTCCACCCCAAGGGTCGCATCCAATATGACGCCGGACTGCTGATGACGCCTGACAGCGTCGCGGACCGGGCGCGGGGCTATTCCAACGAATTGCGGCGACTGCGGCTGGGCGGCGAAGGCAGGATCGGCGGCGGCTTTGGCTACAAGCTGGAACTGGAACTGTCCGACAACAGCGTCGATCTGGTCGATTCCTTCATCACTTATGAAAAGGGCCCGTGGCTGGTGACGCTGGGCAATCATAATGGCTTCCAGTCGCTGGACGAACTGATCAGCGATACCGGCGGCGCGGTGATGGAGCGCGCGGCCTTTACCGACGCCTTCAATTTCGAGCGGCGGCTGGGGCTGTCCGTGCAATATCGCAAGGGCATAGTGCTGGCGCAGGCGGGCCTGTTTTCCGACAGTGCCGATTCGCTGACCAATGATGCGGACGGCGCCGATGGCGGGGACGAGAATAACAGCTACTCCCTCGACGGGCGCATCGTGCTGGCGCCCAAATGGGGCGACACGCAATTGCATCTGGCGGCGTCGGGCCATTGGCGCGATTTCCAGCGGCTTTCATCGGTCGGTCAACGCTATCGCCAGCGCGCCTATCTTCATTCCGCCAACAGCCGCTTCTTGGCGACGCCGCAGATCGTCGGGAAAAGCGAAAGCCATTATGGGCTGGAATTTGCGGGCGAACGCGGCCCCTTCTGGTGGGCGAGCGAAGCGCATTGGTTGCGGGTGTCGCGCCCCGGCGTCGCCGATCCCGTCTTCTTCGGCGGCTATGGCGAAGTCGGCTATGTGCTGACGGGCGAAAAGCGCGGGTATAAGAACGGCATTTTCGGCACGGTGACGCCTGACAGCCCGGTCGGCAGCGGCGGATGGGGCGCGTTGCAGGCGACGCTGCGCTACGATTATCTGGACTTGAATGACAAGGGGATCGTGGGCGGCACGCAAAAGGCGGTGATCGCCGCGATGGTGTGGACGCCGGTCGAGTTCCTGCGCTTCAACGTCAATTACGCCCATCTGCGCTTTGGCGACGCGGCGATATTGGCCGGGGACGACCGGGACTACAGCGTCGATGTCATTGGCTGGCGCGCCGAGCTGGATTTCTGACCGGGGCGGGCGACGCGCGATGACGCGTCGCCCTGCAAGTCCGCCTCAGTCGAGATTGGGGCGCAAATAACGCTCGGCCGTTTCCAGGTCGATACCGCGCCGCGCGGCATAATCCTCCAACTGATCGCGACCGACGCGGGCGACGCCGAAATATTCGGCCTGATCGTGGCCGAAATAGAAGCCGCTGACCGCCGCCGTCGGCAGCATGGCGAAGCTTTCGGTCAGCGAAACCCCGGTGGCGTGATGCGCGTCGAGCATGTCGAACAGCAGGGGTTTGAGGCTATGTTCCGGGCAGGCGGGATAGCCGGGCGCAGGGCGGATGCCGCGATATTGCTCCTTGATCAGCGCCTCGTTGGTCAGCTGCTCCCCTTCGGCATAGCCCCAAAGCGCGGTGCGGACATAATGGTGCAATCGCTCGGCAAAGGCTTCGGCCAGACGATCGGCCAGCGCTTTCAGAAGAATGTCCGAATAGTCGTCGATCGCCGCCTTGAAGCGGGCAAGATGCGGTTCGATGCCGTGGATCGACACGGCAAAGCCGCCCATCCAGTCGCCATGGGGACTGATGAAGTCGGCCAGGCACATATTGGCGCGCCCTTCCCGCTTGGCGATCTGCTGTCGCAGCATGGGGAGGCGGACATGGCGTTCATCCTCCACATGCACGACGATGTCGTCGCCCACCCGGCGGCAGGGCCACAGGCCACATACGCCACGCGCGGTCAGCCATTTTTCACTGACGATCCGGTCCAGCATCTTCTGCGCGTCGGCAAACAGGCTGCGCGCGCTTTCGCCGACAATCTCGTCGTCCAGGATCGCGGGATAATTGCCCGCCAGTTCCCATGCGCGGAAGAAAGGGGTCCAGTCGATATATTGGACCAGATCCTTCAAATCCCAGTCGGGAAAGCGATGCACGCCGGGCAGGCGCGGACGCGGGGCTTTCAAAGCCTCGTCCATCTCGAACCCGTTGGCGCGCGCGTCCTCGATCGAGAGAAGCTGGCTTTGCCCCTTACCTTCCCGCGCCTTGCGGACATGATCATAATCGGCCTTCGTCCTGGCAACGAAATCGGTCTTTTGCGTGTCCGACACCAATGCGGTCGCGACGCCCACCGCGCGGCTGGCGTCGAGCACATGGACCACCGGCCCGGTAAAGGCCGGGTCGATACGCAGCGCGGTGTGGACCCTGGATGTGGTCGCGCCGCCGATCAGCAACGGCATCGTCATGTTGGCGCGCTGCATTTCGGCCGCCACCGTCACCATCTCGTCGAGCGAAGGGGTGATGAGGCCGCTGAGGCCGATCATGTCGGCGTCATTCTCGTTCGCGGCCTTGAGAATGTCCTGCCAGGGCACCATCACGCCCATGTCGATGACGTCGAAGCCGTTGCACTGGAGCACGACGCCGACGATATTCTTGCCGATGTCGTGGACGTCGCCCTTGACCGTGGCCATGACGATCTTGCCCTTGCCCTTCGCGCCCGGCTCCTTTGCCGCTTCGATATAGGGCAGCAGATGCGCGACCGCCTTCTTCATGACGCGGGCGGACTTCACGACCTGGGGCAGGAACATCTTGCCCGCGCCGAACAGGTCGCCCACGACATTCATGCCGTCCATCAGCGGGCCTTCGATCACCTCGATGGGCCGGGCGGCGGCCAGGCGGGCTTCCTCGGTATCCTCGACCACATACATGTCGATGCCCTTGACCAGAGCATGTTCCAGCCGCTTGGCGACCGGCCAGCCGCGCCATTCCTGCGCCGCCTTTTCGGACGCGGCATCCTTGCCCTTGAAGGATTCGGCGAGCGCGACGAGGCGGTCACCCGCTTCGGCGTCGGTGTTGAGGAGGACGTCCTCGCACGCCTTGCGCAGCGCCGGGTCGATCGCGTCATAGACGTCGAGCTGCCCCGCATTGACGATCGCCATGTCCAGCCCCGCCGGAATGGCGTGGTAGAGGAAGACGCTGTGCATCGCCCGGCGTACCGGCTCGTTGCCCCGGAAGGAGAAGGAGAAGTTCGACAGGCCGCCCGAAATATGGACATGCGGGCAGCGGGCCTTGATCTCCTTGCACGCCTCAATGAAGTCGACGCCGTAATTATTATGCTCTTCGATGCCAGTGGCAACCGCGAAGATATTGGGATCGAAAATGATGTCTTCCGGCGGGAAGCCGATGGTCATCAGCAGCTTGTAGGCGCGCTCGCAAATCTCGACCTTGCGCTCTTTCGTGTCGGCCTGCCCGGTTTCGTCGAAGGCCATGACGACGACGGCGGCGCCATAGGCCATGCAAAGCTTCGCATGGTGCAGGAAGGCCTCTTCGCCCTCCTTCATGCTGATCGAGTTCACCACCGGCTTGCCGCTGACGCATTTGAGCCCAGCCTCGATCACCTCCCATTTGGAACTGTCGATCATGACGGGGACGCGGCTGATGTCCGGTTCCGCAGTCATCAGCTTGAGGAAGGTGGTCATCGCCTCGACCGCGTCGAGCAGCCCTTCATCCATGTTCACGTCGACGATCTGCGCGCCGTTTTCGACCTGATCGCGCGCGATATCGATGGCGGCGGCATAGTCGCCGGCCATGATCAGCTTCTTGAACTTGGCGGAACCGGTGACGTTGGTGCGTTCGCCGATGTTGACGAAGTTGGCGGTGGATTGGGTGGTCATCTTATCAATATCCGTTCGCTTCGAGCGAAGTCGAGAAGCATCCGCGCCCGGTTCTCGACAAGCTCGAACCGAACGGATGTGGGTTTCAGGCCGCGATATGCATGGGTTCGAGGCCCGCGAGCCGCGTCACGACCGGCAGATCGGGCACCAGACGCGGCTTGTGACCGGCCAGCGCCTTCGCCACCGCGCCAATATGCGCAGGCGTCGTGCCACAGCAGCCGCCGACCATGTTGACAAGGCCTTCGTCCACCCAGTCGCGGATCAGCTTCGCGGTGGTTTCGGGCAATTCGTCATATTGGCCCAGTTCGTTGGGCAGTCCGGCATTGGGATAGGCCAGGATCAGCGTGTCGGCATTCTTCGACAATTCGCTGAGATAAGGCCGCAGCAGATCCGCACCGAAGGCGCAGTTCACGCCGATGGTGAGCGGCTTCAAATGGCGCAGCGAATACCAGAAGGCGTTGATCGTGTGGCCCGACAGGTTGCGGCCCGACATGTCGGTGATGGTGAAGCTGAGCATCAGCGGCACGGAGCGTCCGGCCGCCGCTTCCGCTTCGCGCGCGGCCATGCCCGCGGCCTTGGCATTGAGCGTATCGAAGCAGGTTTCGACCAGCAGAAAATCCACCCCGCCCGCGATCAACGCGTCGCATTGTTCGCGATAATCGGCCTTGAGCGTGTCATAATCGACCTCACGATAGGCGGGGTCGTTGACGTCGGGCGAGATGGAGAGCGTCTTGTTGGTCGGGCCGATCGAACCGCAGACGAAGCGCGGCTTGCCGTCCTTCGCGCTTGCCTTCTCGCAGGCTGAGCGGGCCAGCCTGGCCGCCGCGAGATTAATGTCCCAGACCAGATGTTCGCAGCCATAATCGGCCATGGCGATCTTGGTCGAACTGAACGTGTTGGTTTCGACCATGTCCGCGCCGGCATCGAGATAGGCGGTATGGATGCCCTCTACGATGTCGGGGCGGGTCAGGCAGAGCAGGTCGTTATTGCCCTTCTGGTCCTTCGCCAGATCGAGGTCGCCGCGATAATCGGCTTCGGTCAGGCCATGTTTCTGGATCGACGTGCCATAGCCGCCGTCAAAGATCAGGATCTTTTCGGCAGCCAGTTGGCGGAATTTCTGTTCGGCGGTCATTTGCTCCCTCTCCCCGTTCGGTTCGAGCTTGTCGAGAACCCCGCGCGTGATGGTTCTCGACAAGCTCGAACCGAACGGAGGGGGTTGATTGCGTGTCAGGCTTCCACCGTCACCCTGGGCCGTAAACCCAGCAGATGGCAGATCGCATAGCTATGTTCCGCCCGGTTGAGCGTATAGAAATGAAAGTCGCGCACGCCCCCTTCATAGAGTTTGCGGCAGAGTTCGGCCGCGAGCGTCGCGGATATAAGCTGGCGAGCGGCGGGGCGGTCGTCCAGACCTTCGAACAGGCGCCCCATCCAGGCCGGGACATCGGTGTTGCACATCGCCGCCATGCGCTGGACCGCGGCGAAATTGCCGACCGGCATGATGCCGGGCACGATTTCCGCATCGATGCCGGCGGCACGCACCTTGTCCATGAAGCGGAAATAGGTGTCGGCCTCAAAGAAGAATTGCGTGATGGCGCGGGTCGCCCCTGCGTCCAGCTTGCGCTTGAGATTGTCGAGATCGCTTTGCGGATCACGGGCGTCTGGATGAACCTCGGGATAGGCGGACACGGAAATTTCGAACGGGTGGCGCTTCATCAGCCCTTCGACCAGATCGGCCGCGCCGGCATAGCCATCGGGATGCGCTTCGAACCGTCCACCCTGTTCGGGCGGATCGCCGCGTAGCGCGACGATGTGGCGCACGCCGGCCTGCCAATAGGCGTCGGCAATCTCGTCAATCTCGTCCGTGCTGGCAGCGACGCAGGTGAGGTGCGCGGCGGCGGCAAGCGGGGTTTCCCGCGCTATCCGGGCGACGGTGTTGTGCGTGCGCTCGCGCGTCGATCCCCCCGCGCCATAGGTGACCGACACGAAACGAGGCGCAAGTGGCGCGAGCGTTTCGATCGCCGACCAGAGTTGCGCCTCCATCTTTTCCGTCTTGGGCGGAAAAAATTCAAAGCTGACGCGCGCGTCGCCAGCCAGATCCGCATAAAGAGGTACGCGATCGTCAATGGTCATGCGGATATCCGTCGTTCGAGCGGCAGGACGTCAGCGCCTTTGCGCCGCCCCAGCCAGAGTTGCACCGTCAATTCCTGCCCCGGCAGGCTTTCGACCTGTTCGAGAACCAGGCCCGCATCCGCGAACCAGCCTTCGATCTGGGCATCGGCAAAGCCAAGCCGCGCATGCTGGTCGCGCATGCGCAGTTCTTCCCGCTGATGCGGGGCGAAATCAGCGATCAATACGCGGCCGTTCCGCGCGGTCACGCGCGCCGCTTCGGCAATGACGCTTTCGGGCGCCTGCGCATAATGGAGTACCTGATGGCACAGCACCGTGTCTATGCTGCCCGATTCCATCGGCAGGGACAGGAAATCGCCCAGCAGCAGCGCATATTTGTCGCCCGCATCCTGCGGCAGCTTGGCGCGGGCGAGGCGTAGCATGTCGGGGCTGCGGTCAAGCGCGGTAACCTGGCGCGCGTCGCAGCCGAACAATTCGATCATCCGGCCAGTGCCAGTGCCAATGTCGAGCATATGGCCGATCGGTTCGCGCGCCAGCAGCGCGGTCATCGCGGCTTCCACCTGCGCTTCGGGCACATGGAGCGAGCGGATCGCGTCCCATTCATTGGCATGATCGGCGAAATAGGCTTCGGCCGCGCGCGCCCGTTCGGCCCGGACCGCCGACAAGCGGGCCAGATCGGCCGCCTGCCACAGCACTTCAGACTGCGAAGGTTCGAGCCGATCGAACAACGTGAGGAAAGGCGCGATCCCCTGCCCGCGTGCCAGGCGAAGGAACACCCAGTTGCCCTCCTTGCGCCGTTCGACAAGGCCTGCTTCGGCAAGGATGCGCACATGGCGCGAGACGCGGGGCTGGCTTTGCCCGACGACCTGGGCGATTTCGCCCACAGCCAGTTCCATTGCGCGCAAAAGATGCACGATCCGCAGTCGCGTCGGGTCGCCAAGCGCCCGGAAAATGTCGAGAGCGGAGTGCATGAAGACGTCATATAAAGAAATCTTTATATACGTCAATGCCCGTCAATTCTGCGACGAACCAAGCGTAACGACCCCCACAAAGCCTTGCTTTGCGACGAATGGGATTGCCTTGCCTTGATCAAGGCATTACGAATCGCGGCGCAGGCGCAATGGGGGGTGAGCTTTTCTCCGAGAGTGGTCTGCATCTTTTTTTTCTCAGAGAGGGGTTGTTGCCCATGACCAAGTCGATTGCTCTTTCGCTCGTTCTCGCCGCTTCGCTCGGCCTGGCTGCCTGCAGTGGCAACCATGAAGACAATGCGGCCAACATGGCTGCCAATGCTGCCGAGAATGCGTCGAACGCTGCCGACAACGCCATGAACGCTGCGATGAACGCCGCTGACGACGCCGCCAACGCCGCGTCCAACGCGACGAACAACGTTGCGAACGCGATGTAATTGTCCCTGACCAGGGAAGATTTTGCGAAAGGGGTCGCTCCGGCAAACGGGGCGACCCCTTTCCTGTTGGGAGAGTGCCGATGCGGTATCTGTCGGGCCTGGTCGTTCTGGCGCTGCTGAATGCCTGCGGATCGTCAGATAGCGACGGCGTGGGCGGCGTGAGCGCCAGCGAAGCGCGCGCCCTCAATGAAGCGGCCGCCACGCTGGACGCACGCGTCGGCGTGACGGAGGATGGGGCGTCAGGGCTTAATCCCGCTGCGCGGATGGCGGCCGACCGTCAGCGTGGCGCTGCGCCAGCGGCCGAAACGACACGATAAGGGCCGCCCCAGCGGGACGGCCCTATGTGCATCCAGACGATGCGATTTAGCAGTTGCGATCGATCGCGCGGCCGGCCAGAGCGCCGACGCCTGCGCCGATGATCGCGCCGGCGGTGCCGTCGCCACGGCCGTAACGCCCTGAATTGCGACCGACCTCATTGCCGAGCAGGCCACCGGCGATCGCACCGATGATGGTGCCGCCCGTGCCATTGTCGCGGCAACGATAACCGCCGCGGTAGCCACCGCGATACCCACGGTAGGTGTTGCGATAATAGCGTTCGCCGCGATAGCCACGATAATGGTCGCCGCGATAGCCCCGGTTATATCCACGATAATGATCGCCACGATCATAGCCGCGATAATGATCGCGGGCCATGGCGGGCGTTGCGGTGACAGCAAGGGAGGCGGCGCCCATCGCAAGAGCGGCTCCCATATTTACAAGAAACTTCATCTTCATGGTGGTTGCTCCTCCAGAAAAACTGACTTTCATCGGCGAAGCGCGAAGAAGGGATTCGCCATTGATGAATGCCTTTATGCCTTATCGGGCTTGAGCCATCGCTGAATGATGCTGTCAGGCGGCGTTCACCTGATGGCGGCCCGTCACTGCTTTGCTGCGTCCTGCCGCATATTGTCCTAAGCGGGGCGGCGATGACCCGAATCCTGATCGTCCTGACGCTGGCGATATTGTTATTGCCCGCGCCGCACCCCGGAAAGCCCGAGGCCGTGCGCGCCGGCACATTGCTGGTCAGCGCGCGAGCACTGCCGCTCGACCCCTCCGATCCGGCGCGGCGCAGCATCGGCGCGCTCACATATCTGGGCGGGTGGGAATTGCAGAGCGCCAATCCGGGCTTCGGCGGCATCTCCGCGCTGCTGGCAGCAGGCCCCGGGGAAACGCTGGCGCTAAGCGATTCGGGCATTTTGATGGGGTTTCATGTCGGCGACGGGCCGCATCTGCGCCGTCCCTTTATCGCCCCCCTGCCCATTCGTCCGCAGGACCGGCATCGCCCATGGTGGGCGTGGGATTCAGAGTCGCTGACGCATGACCCAGCCACCGACCGATATTGGGTGGGCTTCGAGCTTCAACAGTCCATCTGCCGTTACGGCCCCGGTTTCGCGCGGGTGGAAGCGTGCCGAACCTGGCCGCAGATCGCCGCATGGCCCAAGACCGGATCGATCGAATCGCTTGCCCGGTTGCCCGATGGACGCTTCATCGCCATCGGCGAAATGGGGATGACAGCGGAGGGACGGCACGAGGCGCTGCTCTTCCCCGGCGATCCGGCCGATGCCGCGACCGGCGATCCCGTCCCGCTGCGCTACACGCCGCCCCGGGGATACAGGCCGACCGATGCAGTCGCGTTGGACGCACATCACCTGCTGGTGCTTCATCGCCGCCTGACGTTGCAGGATCTGTTCACAGCAACGATCGCGATCGTCGACCTGCCCCCGGCCATGACGGCGGGCACGATCCTGAAAAGCCGCACGCTCGCCCGGCTCGCGCCGCCGCTGCTGGCCGACAATTTTGAGGGTATGACAGTGACGCGCGAAGAAGGACGACCCGTTATCTGGATCATATCCGACGACAATCACGAATTTTTCCAGCGCACCCTGCTGCTGAAATTCGCGCTGCCCGCGATGTGACCGCTGGCCCCCGCAAAAGGCAACGCAAAAAAGCGGCCCGTTTCCAGGCCGCTCATTCACCGAAACGAATCGGAAAGATCAGGCCGCCGCTGCGGCCTTCTTCTTGACGATGTCGCGCTTGAGGCGACGGGCCTTGAGCGACAGCTTGTCATCGCTGGTCTTGACCAGCCAGTTGTCCAGGCCGCCATTATGTTCGACCGAACGCAGACCATGGGTCGACACGCGCAGCTTCACGGTCGTTTCCAGCGCTTCGGAGATCAGCGAGACGTTCTGCAGGTTGGGCAGGAACACACGCTTGGTCTTGTTATTGGCGTGGGAAACATTGTGACCCACCTGGCGGCCCTTGCCGGTCAGCTCGCAAATGCGCGACATAGTCTGTTCAACCTTTGAATTCGGGTTCGTTCGGAAAGCCGCGCCGATAACGGGATTCCCTGCGGCCGTCAACCCGGATGGGACGGCACGCAACCCTTTCCCACAGCGCGGCGTTTGACATGGGTTATATCAAAGGAGGGCGAAATGCGACTCATTGGTGGATTGTTGGTCATTATCCTGCTGGTTTTGGCGGGCGGAATCGCCACCGGCTTCATCGACCTGCAACGCACGCAGTCGGGTAGCCTGCCCGAAGTATCGGTGCGCGGCGGATCTCTTCCCAAATATGAAGCCAATGTCGCCAAGGTGGAAGTCGGCACCCGCAACGAGACGGTCGAAGTGCCGACCGTGGATGTGCGCAAACCCTGATATTCCGATCCTGACCAAGGTGCAGTAAGGGCTTGGCATGGCCACGCCCTTTCCCCTGCCAGAGCCGATGCGCCGCGCCCTTGAACTGGCGCGCGCGGCGCAGGCGGCGGACGAGGTGCCGATCGGCGCGGTGGTGACACGCGACGGCGTCATCGTTGGCGAGGGCGAGAATCGCAATCGCCGCGATTGCGACCCTACCGCCCATGCGGAAATGGTTGCGATGCGCGCCGCTGCGGCGCGCCTTCATGACTTTCGTCTGACGGGATGCGACCTGTGGGTGACGCTGGAGCCCTGCGCCATGTGTGCCGGCGCGATTTCCCACGCGCGGATCGCGCGGCTCTATTATGGGGCGGCAGACCCCAAGGGTGGCGCGATCGAGCAGGGGCCGCGCCTTTTCATGCAGCCCCAATGCCTGCATCGGCCGGAGGTCTATGCGGGACTGGCCGAGGCGGAAGCGTCAGCGCTGCTGCGGGATTTCTTCGCTGCCCGCCGGTGAATAGAGGATGCGATACAGCTGATAGGGCAAGGTCATGTCGGTGTTGAGCCGCACCGGGACAAGCCAGTCAGGCCGCTGCCCGCGCATCAGGTCCGCATAGAAGCCGCCGGGGCTGCGCGACTGATAGATGGTGCCTTCGGGGAAATTCGGACAGATCAGCAGATAGGTCGCATGATGCCTGGCGGCGATGGCGCGGAAGCCGGCCGCCTTGCCATCGAAGGCGTGATGGATATCCAGGATGGTCGCGCCATTGCGGTGATAGGGGCCGGCCAGGGCGCTGTGATGCGTCGTCGCCAGGATGCGCGGGCCAAGGTCGACCATGGTGAAAATCGTCGCGGGCGGCAGCTGGTCCAGCACGGCGAGCGCCGGCAGGGTGCGGCAACGGCCATTTGCTTTCTTTATCGCATCGGTGCGGGCGAGCGCGGCCGGGCGCCAGGCCTTGGGCTTTTGCCCGGTCATGTCCTGATAGAGCTTCACCGTTTGTGGATAGAGCGGATAGGCAAAGGCGATCGCGCCGAGCACCACGACCCCGGCCACGCCAGCAATGCGGGCGCGGCGCGATCCGGCCAGAACCGCCGCAACCATCCGATGCGCGGCCCATGCGGCGGGAGGGATGGCGAGCAGTTGCGCCGCCGGCCCGGCGCGCAATTGCCAGAACAGCAAGGCGGTCGAAAAGACCATCATCGCCCCAACAGTCGCCCAGGCCCAAAGGCGTTCACCATCGCGTCGCGCGTCCCACAACGCCCAGAGCAGACCGAGCAGACCGGCGGCGGGGATAGCGAGCAACGGCACGACCAGGCTTTGCGCCTGCGCGGTGATCGGCTTTGCCTCACGAATATTGGCGAGCCACAGGCGCTGGAGCTCAGGCGAAATCTGATAGGGGCTAAGGCATTGCGGCCAGTTGAGCCAGACGAAGAGGCCAAGCGCCCCGCCGACCAGCGCGCCTGCGGCAAGACGCATGGGCCAGCCCCGCAGCGGCGCGAGCGCCAGCAGCACCATCCCCGCCCCGGCCGCGCCGAACACCGCCACCCATATGGGCGAGAGCGCGTCGCAGACCATGGCGCGATTGGCATAGCTGGCAAAGAGCAGGTACAGGAGCGAGGTCGCGCCCGACAGGCTGAGCGCATAGGCGAGCATGCGGCTTTCTGCGCCGGGGCGGAATACCCAGCGCAGCGCGATGAGCGCGCCGCCCGCGGCCAGATAGACGATCATTTCCATGCCGATGGCGATGGACAGCGCGCTGCTGACCCCAGCCATGATGCCGCCGCGCAGCCGGTTGGTATCAATCACCCCGGCCAGCATGGTGAGCGCCAGCGCCAGTTGCCAGCCATGATGGTCGATGCGCATCGGCGCATACATGCCCAGCCCCATCTGCGCGGCGAAGGGCGCAACGACCGCAAGCAGCCAGCCATGCGGACCGGCCAGCCGCCGGCCGATGAAGCCGAGGGAGAGCATCAGCAGCAGCAGCGGCAACAGGGGCGCGATGCCGCAGGCCAGGCGATCGGCCATGCCCTGATCGACAAAGGCGCGGAAGAACAGCATCAGCCCGGCAATGGGCAGATCGACGATGCGCGACCAATGGATATTCGCGCCGCCCGGCGGATCGAGCCGATATTGGCGCAGGTCGAACCAGCCCTGCCCCGCCAGCCAGTCCTTCACCTGGACATAGCGAATATTATCGTCGGTATCGCCAAGCACGAGCCAGTAGATGGCCGGCCAGCGCGTCGCCACCATGGCAACGGCGGCGACAACCCAGATGAGGAAGGTCAGCCATTTCCAGTGACGGCTGGACCAGCGGGCCAGATGACCCGCCAGGACCATCGATTTCGCGCGCATGTCGTGCCGGCTTTGCAAGTTCATGCCGGTCGATTAGACGACCCGCTTCAAAGCGCAACGGGGGCCATGATGATTTTCGCCGAACGGTTGAGCCCGCAGCGGCGCGCGCTGTTCTGGCAGATCGTCCGCTATGGCGTGACCGGCCTGTTCGTGACGGCGTGCCAGGCGGCGATCTACTGGTGTCTGGCGACGCTGGGCGGGTTGCATGTTCAGATCGCCAACCTGATCGGCTATGGCGGGGCGGTGTGCGTGGGCTATGTGGCGCACAGCCTGTTCACCTTTCGCGACCAAGCGCGCAGCGATGGGCATGGCGCACGCGGCGTGCGGTTCGTGGCGGCGTCGCTGGTCAGCTATGGCTTGAACGCGCTGTGGGTGTGGCTGTGCGTCACGCATATGGGCTGGCCCGAATGGTCGCCCATCCCCGCGATGCTGTTCGTGACGCCGGCCATCATGTTCGTGCTCAACCGGCAATGGGTGTTCCGCTAAAGCGCGTTGCCATAGGCCAGCAACGCGTCGGGCCGCGCGAGCACGACCAGCGGCAGGCCGGCGGCCGCCGCGCGGTCTACCGCAAGGCTGGTCGGTGCGGAGATGGTGACGAGCAGCGGGCAGTCGGCCAGCACCGCCTTTTCCACCAGTTCATAGGAACAGCGCGAGGAGAGCAGCGCAAAGCCGCCATCCCAGCCAAGGCCGGCACGGGCCATCGCGCCGATCAGCTTGTCAAAGGCATTGTGGCGGCCGACATCCTCCCGCGCCAAACGGATGCTCCCCTGCGGATCGACCAAGGCTGCGCAATGCGCCGCGCCGGTCGCGGCGTTCAACGGCTGATGATCGCGCAGGGCAGAAAGCGCGCGGAAGATGGCGGCGCGATTCGCGCGGGACATGGTCGTGATGGTCGGCAGCGGCCGCAGGGCCTGTTCCAGCGTCTCGACGCCGCACAGGCCGCAGGCCGAATCGGAAGTGCGATGGCGCACGCGCTGGAGCAGATCGCCGGTGCGGTGCGGCGGCAAGGTCGCCCGCGCGATGACACCTGCGCCGGTCGCATGGACGTCGATATCAAGCAGCGCATCGTCGCGCGACACCAGCCGTTCGGCGAGGCTGAACCCCTGGACCAGATCGACGATATTGTCCGGCGTCGCCATCAGCACGGCATAGCCCGCGCCATTATATTCGATCGCGACGGGCATTTCGCGCGCCAGGGGCCGGTCGACCGGTGTGGTCGCATCATCGCGGGTCAGGCGCAGGAAAGGCTGGGGGTTCGGAACGAGATCGGGCGGCACTGTCATTACAGGCGACCCTAGGCCCCGCCCGGCAGGCTGGCAATGTCGCGGCTAGCGGCTCGCGCCTGTCCTGCCTATGACGAAAACGGCCTTGAGGAGACGCCATGTCGACGCAGATAGTGCTAGGGGCGGTGCTGGCGGGCGGGCGGTCCAGCCGGTTCGGCAGCGACAAGGCGCTGGCGCTGCTGAACGGGCGCACCTTGCTGGATCATGCCATTGCCGCGATCAGCCCCCATGTGGGGCAGGTGGTGGTGTGTGGACGCGCGGGCGGGCTGGCGGACCGTCCGCAGCGCGATATGGGACCGCTGGGCGGCCTCAACGCGGCGTTGCATCATGCGGCCGACCATGGCTTTGCCGGGGTTCTTACCACGGGATGCGACATGCCGGTCTATCCTGCGCAATTGCCCGCCTTGCTAATCGGCGCGCAGGCCGCGGTGGTGAAGGGGCAGCCACTGTTGGGATGGTGGCCCGCTCCGCTCGCGCCGATGCTGGACGCCCATCTGGCCGGCGAGAACAACCGGTCGATTCGTGGTTGCCTCGAGGCAGCGGGCGGGCGTGTGGTGCTGCTGGAGGGCATCGCACTGCCTAATATCAACCGGCCGCAGGATCTGGCGGCGCTGCAAAAGGCGCAATAGCCCTTCCCCTTGGCGCGGGTTTCGCTCTAGGCAGTTGGCATGATCCGCATCGCCAGCCTGTTCGCCCTTGCCCTGCTCACCGCGTGCCAAGGCGGCACGGCGGACAGGGAACAGGACGCAAACAACGCCTCTGCCGCCAAGGCCCCTGCCCTGTTGCCCGTCATGATCAAAACCGCCAGCAGCGCGCACCGGTTTGATGTCGAGGTCGCCCGTACTCCGCAGGAGCAGGACAAGGGGCTGATGTTCCGCAAGGCGATCGCGGCGGACGGGGGCATGCTGTTCCCGATGGACCCGCCGCGCACCGCGAGCTTCTGGATGAAGGATACGCTGGTGCCGCTCGACATGCTGTTCATCCATAGCGACGGGACGATCGCGTTCATCCAGGCACAGGCCGAACCTTATTCGCGCACGCCGGTGTCAGCCGGAGTGCCGGTGGCGGCGGTGCTGGAACTGCGCGGCGGGCGCGCGGCGGAACTGGGCATCGGTGAAGGCGACCGCGTGAGTTGGGGCGGCTGCGCGGTGCCGACGGAAGGGCTGGCGACCGATCTCAATTTCTGCCCGGTCCCGACGCGCTGACGCCATATCCGGCTTGCCCGCGTCCGTCGCAGCGGCTAAGCGCTTGGGCCATGGGTATCCTGGCAAACATCTTCACCTGGTGGAATGGCGCCACCTTTGGCACCTGGCTCTTTACCAAGCGCAAGGGCAGCAAGGTGGGCGAGGATCATCAGGGCAATGTCTATTTCGAAGGCGGCAAGGACCCCAATGGGCTGACCCGCCGCTGGGTGATCTACAGCGGCGCGAATGACGCCAGCCGCGTGCCCGCCGAATGGCATGGCTGGCTGCATCATTCGATCGAGGGCGCGCCCGAAAGCTTCCTGCCGCCGCCGCGCATCTGGGAAAAAGAATCCACACCCAACGCGACCGGTACGCCCCAGGCCTACCGCCCGTCGGGCGCGCTGGAAAAGGGCGGCCTGCGCCAGAAGGCGACCGGCGATTATGAGGCGTGGAGCCCCGACGCGGCATGAGCGGACGCCCGGCGGGATCGTTCCCGCCGATCCTTTCGTACCTGGTCATGTTGCCCTGCGTCCTGACGCTGGCCGCTTGCGGCGATGATGACGCCCTGCCTCCCGCGAATCGGTCTGGCCCGGTCAAGGTGGAGGGCACGCCGATCCGCCCCGCCGACAATGGCGTCATGCCCGGCACGCCGATGGCCGAGCGATCCGCCGTGCTGGGCCTGCTGAACAAGCGCAACGGCCTGACCCGTGACCTGACGTTGAAGCCGGGCGAAGCGGTCCGGGTGGGCGATGCGATCGTGCGGTTGCAGGCGTGCGAAACCACCGCGCCATGGGAAAATATCCAGGACACCGGCGCTTTCGTGCAGCTGGACGTGCGCAGCAGCGCCGATAATAAGTGGCGCCGCGCCTTTTCCGGTTGGCTGTTTCGCGACCGGCCCGACCGCAATGTGGTGCAGCACCCGATCTATGACGTCTGGGTCAGAAGCTGCGCGATGGAATGGCCCGAAAGCGGTCCCGACACGGTCAAGCTGGGCGCCAAGGGCGAGCCGGTGTCGGCGCGTCCGGCAAGCGGGGCGAACGCCAGCTCCGCCGACGCGCCCGACCCGGCGGCCAGCACGTCCGACCCTGCCCCCAGCGACAGCGAACCCACGGCCGCGCCCAGCAATTGAAGATAGTCGCGCTGGCGGATTTCGATGGCCCCCATCGTGCGCAGATGATCGGTCATGAACTGGCAGTCGAGCAGGGTGAAGCCGGCAAAACGCATCCGCGCCACCAGCCAGGCCAGCGCCACCTTTGACGCGTCGGTGCGGCGCGACACCATGGATTCGCCGAAGAAGGCGGTGCCCAGCGCCACCCCATAGAGGCCGCCGACCAGTTCCTCCCCGTCCCACACCTCGATCGAATGGGCGAAGCGCCGGGCATGCAGGTCGACATAGGCGCGCTCGATCGCGTGATTGATCCAGGTCGACGGGCGGTCGGGCGCGGCCTGCGCGCACAGCGCCAATATGTCCCCGAAGGCGCGGTTGGCGGTGACGCGGAAGCGATCGCGGCGCAGCACCCGGGCCAGCGAGTGCGACAGGTGGAACTGCTCGAGCGGCAAGATCGCGCGATATTTGGGTTCGACCCAATAGACATCGCGCGCGTCACGATCATCCGACATGGGGAAGACGCCGATGGAATAGGCCTGCAACAGGATCAACGGATCGATCAGCATGTGGGCCTTAGGATAGCAGAGGAGGCGCCGACAGGGCCAGTGCGTTCATGAGCGCAAGTTATGGCTTTGCGATCACCGGGAATCGGGCGTCGGAAGCGATTGACTTGCGTCCTGCCCCCCTTAGCCTGCCTTTCCCATGAAGATGCTATCCCTGGCGCTGGTGCCGTTGCTGTTCGCCTCCCCTGCCCTCCATGCCGCCGACGATCCCGCCACGGGTCCCTATGCCGCGCGCATCGCAAAGGTGCTGAAGGCGACGCCGCTGATCGACGGCCATAATGACTGGCCCGAGGCGTTGGCGGAAAAGGCGAAGGATGCGCGCTGGACCATGGATTTGAGGCGGCTGGACCCAGCCACCTATCACACCGATGTCGAACGGCTTCGGGCTGGCGGCCTGGGCGGGCAATTCTGGTCCGTCTGGGTGTCGGCCGACCTGCCGCAGGTGCAGCAGGTCAAGGATACGCTGGACGCCATCGGCATGGTGCACAGCCTGGCGGCCCGCTATCCGCAGGATTTCCGGCTGGTGCGCACGGCCGCCGAGATGCGCGCGGCGCACAAGGCCGGGCGGATCGGATCGCTGATGGGCGTGGAGGGCGGCGGCCAGATCGATGGCAGCCTGGCGGTGCTGCGTGCCTATCACCAGCTGGGCGCGGGCTATCTGACGCTGACCCACAGCCGCACAATCGGCTGGGCCGACAGTGCGACCGACAATCCGCAGCATGACGGCCTGACCCCCTTTGGCGAGGCGGTGGTGCATGAACTCAACCGGCTGGGCATGCTGGTGGACCTGAGCCATGTCAGCGAGGCGACGATGCTGGACGCGCTGCGCGTGACGAAAGCGCCGGTGATCTTTTCCCACAGCAATGCTCGGGCGCTGTGCGACACGCCGCGCAATGTGTCGGACGCGGTGCTGAAGCAGGTGGCGGCCAATGGCGGCATCGTCATGGTCAATTTCGCCGCGCAATATGTGTCGGAGGCGCGCCGGGTCTGGGGCGCGGATCGCAGCGCGGAGATCGCCCGCAACAATGCGCCGCCCTTTGGCGGGCTGTATATCGGCGATCCCGAAGGCGCGGCCAGGGCACTGGCGGCATGGGAGGCGGCGCATCCCAAGCCCAAAGCGACCATCAGCCAGGTCGCCGACCATGTCGAGCATATCGTCAAGGTGGCGGGGATCGACCATGTCGGCATCGGCAGCGATTTTGACGGTGTCGGCGACCTGCCCGAAGGATTGGGCGGGGTGCAGACCTATCCCGCGCTGCTGGCCGAACTGATGCGGCGCGGCTGGAGCGACGCGGACATCGCCAAGCTGGCGGGCGAGAATATATTGCGCGTCATGGCGGCCGCGGAAAAGACGGCTGCCGCCATGAAGGATGAACCCGAAGGCAGCGCGATCCCGCCTGCTGATCCGGCCTGACCATTGGCCGTCGACAAGCGCACAAGGCTCAGCGGCTAATCAGAGGAACGCCCCGCCCTTCATCACGCGGCGGGCGCGGCCCTGCACCGGCACCTTGTCAAACGGCGTGTTGCCCGCCGACGCCGCCATGCGCGATGAATCGACGATCCAGGGCGCGTCGGGATCGACGAGGATGAGGTCGGCGGCGCTGCCGGGCGCAAAGCTGCCCGCGTCGACGCCCAGGATTTTTGCGGGGTTGGCGCAGAGCAGGGTCATCAGTCGGTTGATCGACACATGGCCTTCGCGCACCAGATTGAGCGAGAGCGCCAAAAGCGTTTCCGCCCCCGCCATGCCCGGCGCGGCATCGGCGAAGGGCAGGCGCTTGTCCTCCGGCCCGCGCGGATCATGGCCCGAGGTGATGACATCGACCGTGCCGTCGGCGACGGCGGCGATGCTGGCGAGCCTATCGGCCTCATGGCGCAGCGGCGGCGACAGCCGCGCGAAGGTGCGGAAATCCGTCGCCGCCTGATCGTTGAGGAACAGATAGGCGGGTGTGATGCCGCAGGTGACGCGCAGCCCTTCCGCCTTGGCCGCGCGGATGAGGTCAAAGCCGGCGCGGGTGGTGACAAGCCGGAAATGAATGGCCGCGCCGGTTTCGCGCACGAGCATCAGGTCGCGGGCGATCGCCATGGCTTCGGCGCAGGCCGGCGCATGCGGCAGACCCAGGCGCGTCGCGGTTTCGCCGCTGGTGGCGACGGCGCGGGCGGTCAGGCCGCCATCTTCAGCATGGGTGATGAGCGTCAGGCCAAGCCCATTGGCATAGGCCAGCACGCGCAGCATCACGCCTGAATCGGCGATCCACTGGCGACCGGTGCCGACCGCCTTTGCCCCTGCCGCCTGCATCAGGCCCATTTCCGCCATTTCGCTGCCCATCAGGCCGCGGGTCGCGGCGGCGATGGGATGGACCCAGAAATCGGGCTTGCCCGCGCGGGTCGCCTGGCGGATCAGGCCGACATCGTCGAGCGGGGCGCGCTGGTCGGGCATCAGCGCGGCGCGCGTGATACCGCCGAAATGGAAGGCCGGCTTGTCGGTCGCGAATACGCCAAGGTCGACAAGGCCCGGCGCGACGACCAGGCCGCGCGCGTCGATCCGATCCGCATCGGCCGGCACATCGACCTGTCCCGCCGCGACGATCCGGTCCCCCTCGATCAGGATGACACCGTCACGCAGCGCGTCGGCAGCAGGATCGGCGAGCTTCCCATGGACAATCGCGCGCAGGGTCATGCCCACCCCGTCTTTGGTGGTCGGGATGGTCAAGTCCATCCCGTCTTTATTGGCCGGGATTTTCAAGCCCATCCCTCCACGCCTCGCGCGCTGCGCGTCAGCACGTCAAGGCAAGCCATACGGACAGCGACACCCATGGCGACCTGTTCGGTAATGGCAGACCGTTCGGGGTGATCGGCGACGCTGCTGGTGATTTCCACGCCCCGGTTCATGGGACCAGGATGCATGATCAGCGCGTCGGGCTTGGCGATGGCCAGCCGTTCGGGCGTCAGGCCATAGAATGCATGATATTCGCGGGCCGAAGGAATGAACGCCCCGTCCATCCGTTCATTCTGGAGCCGCAGCATCATCACCACGTCGGCCCCATCCAGCCCTTCGTCCATGGACGTGTAAGGCGTGGCCCCCAGCATCTCCACCTCGGGCGGCAGCAATGTGGGCGGCGCCACAGCGCGGACCTGCGCCCCCAGCGCGGCGAGACAGAGCATGTTGGACCGGGCGACGCGGCTGTGCAGCACATCGCCGCAAATCGCGACCACAAGGCCCTCGAACCCGCCCTTGCGCCGGCGGATGGTGAGCGCGTCGAGCAGCGCCTGCGTCGGATGCTGATGCCAGCCGTCGCCGGCATTGAGCACCGGGCAGTCGACCTTGTCCGCGATCAGCGCCACCGCGCCCGAACTGGCGTGGCGGATGACGATGACATCGGCGGCCATGGCGTTGAGCGTCATCGCCGTGTCGATCAGCGTTTCGCCCTTCTTCACGCTGGAGGTGGCGGCCGCCATGTTGACGACATCCGCGCCCAGCCGCTTGCCCGCGATTTCGAAGGACAGCAAGGTGCGGGTGCTGTTTTCGAAAAAGGCATTGATTTGCGTCATGCCGGCCAGGCGATCATCATGTTTGCGCGCCTGGCCCTTGTTCGCCTGCGCCCAATGGTCCGCTTCGTCCAGCAGGAAACGGATTTCCCAGGGTTTGAGATCGGCGATGGACAAGAGATGCCGATGCGGGAACAGCGCGCGACCGGTAAGGTCGGACGAGACGGACGCGGCGGGCATGGGAGGCATGAGCGCCCCTTTAGGCGAGCGCCGGGAACAGGGCAAGAGAGGTGGCCCGACATACGACGTCTGCGCCATTGGCAACGCTGTCCGGGGCAGGCATAGTGGGTCCCAAGGGAGCAGGACAGGACGAGATATGACGCAACCCAAGGGATTTTTCGCCGCCATGCTGGGCGTGGCGATGGTGATGCCGGTCAATGCGGACGCCGCCGCGCCGGCCGCTTCGGTAGCGACGACCGAATATGGCAAGGTGCAGGGCAGCATCGTAGATGGCGTCGAAAGCTGGAAGGGCATTCCCTTCGCCGCGCCGCCGGTCGATGCGCTGCGCTGGCAGCCGCCCAAACCCGCCGCGCGCTGGAGCGGAGTGCGCGAAACGACGGCCTATCGCAATGATTGCATGCAGGAACCCTTTCCGAGCGATGCCGCGCCGCTGGGCACCACGCCGTCGGAAGATTGCCTGTACCTCAATATCTGGAAGCCGGCGGGCGCGGCGGGAAAGCTGCCCGTGATGGTGTGGATCTATGGCGGCGGTTTTGTGAATGGCGGATCGTCGCCGCCCACCTATAGCGGTGCGCCCATCGCCAGACAGGGCGTGATGGTGGTGAGCTTCAACTACAGGCTGGGGCGCTTTGGCACATTCCGCCACCCCGCGCTGGGCAAGGACCAGGGCGTCAATTACGGACTGCTGGACCAGATCGCGGCGCTTAAGTGGGTCCAGCGGAACATTGCAGGCTTTGGCGGCGACCCGGATCAGGTGACGATCGTGGGCGAAAGCGCGGGCGGCCGGTCCGTCCATGCGCTGATGACGACGCCGCTGGCCAAAGGGCTGTTCGACCGGGCCGTCATCATGTCCGGCGGCGATGGCAAGCCGGGCGCGCTATCGACGCCCGCCGATGCGGAACGGCTGGCGGTTGCGTTCGGGCAAAGCGAAGGGATTGCGCCCGATGCGCCGGACGCCGCGGCAAAGCTGCGCGCCCTGCCCGCCCGCGCCGTGGTGGGCGACCTCAACCTGGCGAAGATGGAGAATTTCTTCAGTCCCGTTACGGATGGGCGCAGCGGCGTGGACGTGATCGCCGCGCATGAAAGCGGTCGCGCACCAGTGATCCCGGTGATGATCGGCGCGACCAGCGCGGACATTGGCGGGCCGGATGGACCGATGGTCGCAGGCGCGCGCGATCTGGCCGCGCGGTTCGCCGGGCGCGGCATGCCGACCTATGCCTACCGCTTTTCCTATGTGGCGAATTCGGTAGGCGGCACCAACGCCTATCATGCGACCGACATCCCCTTCTTCTTCGACACGCAGGCCATCAAATATGGCGCGGCGACCACGCCGCGGGACAATCGCATGGGCGACATCATGAGCGGCTATCTGGTCAATTTCGTGAAGACGGGCGATCCCAATGGCGTAGACCTGCCGCAATGGCCGCGCTACCGCGCCGACGCGGGCAAGCAGATGGACTTTGCCACCAGCGGCAAAGCTGTGGTCGAGTAATTTTCAGCGACCGATGGCGATGCGCTGCGGCTGACCGGTGGCGGGCAGGTGTAGCGCACCGTCCCGCCACTGCGCCGCGCGGCCATTGATCCGCGTCGCGGGCGGGGTGCCGGCGAAGGGCCAGCGCAGCACGAAGCCGCCGGTCGGGCGCGCGT